>JBASOB010000730.1:0-2291 GCA_049657865.1 Mobilitalea sp. | reverse complement strand
ACCCGGGATATAGACCGTATTCCTTTGTTCAAAGAACAACTCATTCTTACCGTCCCCAGCAACCATCGCTGGTTCTTCCGCGACCGGATTCCTCTAAAAGAAATTCAGGGAGAACCGCTTTTATATATCGATATGCAAGCGGATGCAGACTATTGGATTCAGGAAATTTTGAAATTAAACAAGTGCAGCCTGAACGTCAAGATGAAACTGGATTCAATCCTCTTCCAACAGATGCGAGAGAATTTACATTATCCCTATCTGGGAAGCTCGACTACAAGTATCTTTGATGAAAATAGTGAATACCTGAAAGACCGCAAGATGATCCGCGTCAACGCGCTCTACTCCAATCGCTATGTTTACCTGTGGTTCTATAAGAATAGTTACAAACAATGGATGAACGTAATCGAGGTTATCAAGAAAAACGCAGCCAAGTACGCTTCACAGATCGAGATGTTCTAGGGCTAAAACCGACTGGATCTTATCCTCCCCCCTTAACTTTATTCCATATCTTCTTTTCCAACTGAATACTTTACCCGTAAAAAACGATATTTCTGCATATAACTTCAAGTTATTTGCCATATAAACGAACGTTATTTTACAGGGCATTTCTACCTCTATATACTAACTCATACGAATTTTTGGAATCATAGGAATTTATTGCAATAAAAATATACATGGAAAGGAGTAGATATATAGAATCTAATACAACTACAATACTGTTATAAGCATTACAGTTCGAAAGGAAAGAGAATTTGGAAAAAGACAAATTACGAGTCCTGTTAGTCTGTGGTTGAGGAGCATCCAGCGGTTTTATGGCTTCCGCCATTCGGAAGGCCGCCTCAAAACGAGGCTTGGATATCTCAATAACAGCCAGGAGTGAAGCGGAAATTGAGAACTATATTGAAGACATCGATTGTCTCATGGTCGGACCGCACCTTGCCTATATTTTGGACAATGTCAAAGCCATCGTCGGTGACCGAGACATCAAAGTCACCTTGGTGAAAGCCCAGGATTACGCCATCTTTAATGGCGAGAATGCTCTAGATCAACTTTTATCGCTTTATCAATAAATAAGGAGAGTTTTTGATGAATAAATTGGTTAGTTGGTTGGAAAATAGTTTTTCCCCCAGCATGCGCAAGATTAATAACAATGTTTGGGTCATTACATTGAAAGATTCAATCTTACAGGTATTACCGTTCATTCTTTTAGGGTCTTTGTTCTGTGTATTAGCAATTTGGTTCCCTGTCTTTTGGACGCCCTTTGGTTGGACCATGAGGTTGTGAATTTATTCAATCATTGAACGGAATGGAGACGCTTTTCACTGGAAGGAGATAGATCAAAAAGGTACTTTAGAAAACTATTTTGTCTTCATCAGGTTTGGATCAAGAACAATAGCTAAATGAGCATTCGCTCAAAGCAAATACTTGCATTAAGTTGTGGGCCAATGCGTACCATAACAAAACAGCTCTTGTTTTCTGCAATCCTCGAACTCGCAGTTGATACAATCCGCGATCCCTGGCCAAAGCATTCGCCCATTCAACAGTCTCCGCCCGTAATCTATAGTGCTCCTTAGCTGCTTCCGTACTCATGCGTATTCTCCACTCTTGAAGACCAGAACCATCACCTGGCTTTGGCTGCCCAGGTTGGCTTCCGGGCCGCCGGGGTTCCGGCAAAGGCGCATATATTGTGATCCCTTTTTGCGCAACTGTCTCGATCTCATTATTGGTTACAAACCCACCATCAACCAAATATTTTTTGGGCTTGATCGCATATCGCTCTTCAATTTGAGCCACCATCCTGCTCATTTGTCCTTGATCTACCGCGTTGATCATGTCTACCCCAACTATCAAGCGACTGTCTGTATCCACAGCCAACTGGGCATTGTGGGCGGGTCGAAACCCCCCATCCGGCATCCTCATAATTCTCGCTTCCGGGTCGGTTGTGGAGCTGCAAGCTGGTTTGGCTCTTTTCTTCTTATCACAACTCTTAGCCTTTTGTTTCTCCACTTTTTCTAACTCTTCCATAGCTTGCTGTATTCGTTCCAATCTCTCGCGCGCTTGCCGTTTCCGGGCAGATTGCACCCGTTTGTTCGTTTTGCCCATCTCCCCCTTATCCTGTTCCTGTTTCAGCCTTTCCACATGTTCTTTCGCCTGATCCAGGTATTTTTCCAACTTTGACCGTTTGCTGAAGGACCCTCCCCCCGCGCTGGCTCTCACCCGCATTCCATCCTGCGATACCTGATCCAACGTTACGATTCCTTCATTCATCAATGCTGCCACGCTCTGAGTCA
>JBASOB010000729.1:0-10960 GCA_049657865.1 Mobilitalea sp. | reverse complement strand
TTACGTAACTGAACACATCTCTGCCGGAAGGTGGATTAAAGGAATAGGTCAGAATACCGCTAACTGTAGTTCTATCTACGCTAGCGGTGGGGAAAGGTGTAAAATTATGACTTGCCGTGATAACTCCCTCTGGATAACCGAGCTTAGAATACTGAATTGCTGTCTCTTCAAATGTCATTGTTTTCAATGATTCCAATATGTTTTGTGCACAGGTGGTAGCTTTCTGTTCCTGTTTTGCTCTTAAATTAACTTTTGCAACATTGACAAAAGAATTGAGGATGGGTACAAACAAGAGTGCGATGATCGTAATACTAAGTAATACTTCGATGAGTGAAAATCCTTTATTATCATGCTTTCTCATAAATACCCGCCACCTTTCCTATCAATTCAAGCTATTTTTTCCAATTATTGACCTGCAGCTGGAAGCTCAATTGTTCCAAATACATTCTCTACACCAATTTCTCCAGTATCAATAATAGGTTCCTGGTATTGTATGCTTGGTCCGACAATATGATACATGTAGATATTCATCGATCCGGATAACATTCCTGTTTCGATATCGTAGCTAAGATTGAGATCACTGACATTACTGCGTTCCGAATAATTATTGATGTAATCCAAACATTTCTTTAAGCCGTCATAACTCACACGGAAAGAAATACTAATCGTTGTCCGATAGCCTTTAAGAGCTGTAAAATCGAATTCTTGCGCCCCTGCGTCCGTATTGATATCTTCCACTAGAGGGGCCTCTTCTAGCGTGGTATCTGCACCGGCAACCGCCTCGTCTATTAATAAGTCAGCGTTTGCATCTGTGCCTTCCATTGTCTGGTCTTCCACTATCGTTGTACTCTGATCTCCGCTGAAAAAATATTGTGGATCGGATAAAGATACTGTACTTATCTCCATATCAGCAATATCTTCGATACTCTTGACCATCATAATACTTTTCTCTTCGGTTGCACCATTACCATAGGAATGGATGATATCCTGTATTTCTTGCGTGATCGCAGTATTCTCTGCGACCATATTCTCGCGTTCATTTTCTTTTGTTTGAAGTTCGGATAATCTGCTGTCTAATACAACAATTTCAGCATCTAGAACCTCAACTTTCGCCATATTCTTCGTATAAATAAATTGATAAGACAAATAGAGTATAATGACGGAAAGCAAAATCAATAATAATTTCAAATCTCTTTTTGATACTGTAAAATTCTTCATATTATTGTGCCTCCTGTTCCGTTACCGGTAAGTAGTAGTCCGCCATAACAGAGAAGCTTACTTCAGATATCCCGTATTCATCTACCACTTCTGCGATTCCACTTGTGTTTACATTCGTCAGATATTCTACCGATTTCAGCTGTATTAAAGTCATTGCTGCTGCCTCTTTCGAATTTACCGTGATGTTCAGTACAATACTTGAATCCGTGGTAGTCATAGAATGGATGGTTGCGCTGCTTGGCAGCTTCAGTTCCATTTCGTTCAGAAGACTTACAAATTCCTCATTAAAGTTATAACAATATCCATCCAGATTAAGTATCGTAGCTTGTTCTTCTACCAATTTCTGATGATCTGAATACACCAGGTCAATACTTTCTAAGGAAGTGATCTCCTGTGTAAGTTTAACTTTCTCTGCCTCCGCACTCTTAAGCATTTGATTGGAAGTCGCAATTAAAATAATTGAAGTTAAAATGGCAAGGGAACTGATTACTGTAACCGACACAATATTGTTCTTCTTTTCCGCGCTTTGGGTAAATTTAACCGGAATCATACCAATTGGTGCTATTGCTGCTCCGATACAAGCCATATAATCACTTTGGTTAAAGTTCTCTTCCGTTGTCTGCTGAAGGAAGGTAACATTACGAAGCTGATTAATTATCTCAGCCTCCATACCAGTTTCGTTGGCAAAAAGCTGTTCAATTCCCTGAAACTTTGCTCCCATACCCACCAGATAAATCTTGCCTATCTTAGCATTATTGTTCCTGGCAGAGTAATAATCTGCAACCCTAAGAACATTGTTCACAAGATAATGAAGAGACTCCGTAATCTCCTCTACCGGATCCTCTCGCTTAACTTCCACGCTTTGTTCCTCTGTAGGAATGGAATACTCTCCGTACTGAGATTTCATGAACTGTGGATTAATAAGTAAGTTGTCTCTTAATAGAGTAAATGCCTCTGAATCCTTCTCGAACTTATAATAAGAATGATGTAACATCGTATTAATGACAGATTCATATCCATAAGGAATTATTCTCTGCATTTCGAGTGAACCCTTTTTGAGTACGTTAATTAAAGTATTCTGCTCATTAATCTGTACTACCATATTAAGTTCAGCAGAAACTTGTTTTTTCAAAATATGATAAATACTATTTCCAATATAATCGATGCTTTCCACACGCAGTTTCAAATAATCCGCTAATTCAAAATAGGTATTTAAGAGATTATTATGCACTGCCAACACCATCAGTCGGTATTGTTGCAGTTCTTTCGTATTCATCTTTTCCAAAAGCATATAGGAAATATTATAATCCTTCACATCGATCGGAAAATAATCTTCTGCATTTGCATTTATAATTTCTTTAATTTTACTTAATTTAACTAAAGGAAGAATGACTTCACGATTTGCTATCTTCGAAGAAGAAATCGTAAATACAACTCGGTTAATAACTATTTTCGCTTCGCGAAGTTTGTCGCTAATAAAGTTTCCCAAAGTCTTAATATCTTTAATATATCCATCTACCACACAGACATATGGTGTATCTAGTACTATAGTCTGATAAACTTTTGGATTATTTGTCATCTTGCTTGTCACACATAGGATTGTTTTATTCGCTCCTACCTCAATGCTTAATACCTTGTTTGCCATCGTGTTTCCTCCTTATATCAACTATGCAGTCAATAATTTATGCTCTAATATAATGCCCGCAGATACCAACTCCAAAGCTGATCACCATATAGCATAGCAATAAAGATTCCTATGGATAAATATGGACCCATCGCTAATACATGGTCTGCATGACTTATTTTTATTCGAATTAAATGTATCACAGATCCTATGATACAACCCAGAACAAAGGCTAATAAGATACCCTTTCCTCCAAGCAGCAGCCCTCCGACTGCCATCAGTTTAATATCTCCTCCTCCAATAGCTTTTCCTTTAGAGAACAGATATAACAGATATAAAAATGTGCTGATAACAAAAAAACCAATCAAGTAGAGACTCCAATTAGTATAATCCAGTCCCACCCTGATCAGCCCTATTACCAAAAGAAAATAATTAATTCCTACCGGTATTTCATATATTCTAAAATCAATAACGCTTAATACTAATAACGTTGAAGCTACTAGGCAATATAAGATAGTGGTCAAGTGGAATTCAATTGTCCGGTCTGTAACAAACGGCAATCCTCTGCTTATAAAAATTACAATATATAATAATCCATTTACCAATTCTATGATCGGATATTGAATACTGATTTTGGTTCCGCAATTCCTACACTTACCTTTTAGGGCAATATAGCTGAATACCGGAATCAAATCTTTATTCTGTAAAGTGGATTGACAGTTCATGCAATGGGATCTTGTTAGTGCTATGTTTTCTTTTCTTGGAATGCGGTAGATGCAAACATTTAGGAAGCTACCGATTATTATTCCATATAAGTATACTATTGCAATAATTATTATACGTAGTAACATTAATTCTCACTTTCATTAATACTAATAAATGTTTATGTATACTAATTTTTCATTTTATTATGAATATCCAGGTGAAATCTCTCGCCTGGATATTCATATAATTATTATTGATTAGTAACGGGTCCAATACTAGCTGCTGTTTTTGTTGCATCAAGATATTCTGCTACATTGGTTGGAGTACCTGTAGTAGCTTTACCAATATAAACGGCTAAAAAACCTGTTGTATCTTCATATACTACATAAACTATATTTCCAGTTGTAGCTGCAACATTTGATTTACATTTTCCAATAATACCTGCAGATGTGCTTGTATCTGCAGATAGTAAAGACGTAACACTTGTTTTAAAATTAGCCTGATTAGTGGTACCTGTTACTGCCGTACCAATGCTATCAATCGTATCGTTAAAATCATTTACAGTTATTTCCGATGACGCAATAGCGGTCTGTACAGCAGTGTACACCGTACTAACAACCTGTAAATCTTTTGACTCTCTAGCCTTCTCAACATACTTCACAACCTGTGGTGCAAGTGCTCCTACTAAAATTGCCATGATTGCCATTACTACAATTAACTCCACTAACGTAAATCCCTTATTATTCTGTTTTTTCATGTTTTTTACCTCTTTCTTTTTTAGTTTAAATTTTGTTTGATTTTAATAATAATCTCGTTCTATATTAATAAATTGCTGCTCACAACAATTACTAATCTGTTACACACCTTCAACTGCACTGTAGATTGATAACATAGGCTGGAAGATTGCTCCGAGGATAACGCCTACAATAAGTGCCAGTACAATAATCATTAAAGGTTCTAATACTGCGAGTAAACTTGCGGTCGCATTTTCTACATCTTCTTCATAATACTCTGCTACTTTGCTTAGCATGCTCTCGAGGTTACCGGTTTCTTCACCGATCTGCGTCATATTCACAACGAGTGGAGGGAATATTTTCGCAGTTTCCATCGGTGTTGATAGCGGAATTCCTCGCTCTACATCTTTTTTTGCTTCTAATAAGGAATTCTTAATCACATAATTATTAATTCCTTTTGCTGTAATTTCAATTGCATTCGGTAATGTGATTCCTGCTGCAAGCAGCGAATTCATAGTTCTTCCGTAGCTTCCGGAAGCCGATTTAATGATAATGTTCCCAAAAAGCGGGATTTTAAGACTAATGGTACCAAAGAATTCCTGTCCCTGTATCGTTGATGCAAAAACTCTAATTGCTGTTATGGCAACCAAAAGAAATATTAGGATGATATACCAATAACTCACCATAAAATCACTTGCACCGATTACTACTAACGTAAGTGCGGGCATTTCTGTTCCCATTCCTTCAAACATATCCATAAAGCTTGGGATAACCGTAGTGAGCATAATTGCAATAACTGCAATTGCCACAATACCTACGAAGGTTGGATAAATCATAGCTTTTTTTAAGGTTGAGCGTAGTCTTGCGCTTTTCTCAAAATGGATTGCCATTCGGCTGAAACATGCTTCAATACTTCCCGAGGCTTCTGCTGCCTCTACCATGCTGATTAGTATTGGTGGAAATATCTCATCCTGTTTTCTCATTGCATTGGCCAAGGTATCTCCCTTTTCAATTGCAACTTTAGTCTGAAGAATCGCTTTGCGTAGTTCCTTATTCGGTGTTTGTTCACTCAGCATATCAAGTGCTCGGATAATTGTAATTCCGGCAGCAACGATACTGTGAAACTGTCTGCAGAATACAGCGATATCTTTCGTCTTCACCGGATTACCCAGGTGAAAGTTCAGATCCTTGTTTAGCAGACCTTGTTCCTCGATTTTAAGCGGTATCTTTCCTTCTGCTTTTAAGGCCGAGTTTACCTTATCCTTACTAGTTGCTTCCATTGATCCCTTGATCTGTTTCCCGCTCGCATTGATCGCTAGATACTGATAACTGGCCATACATCATTCCTTCTTTTCTATTACCCCATACTGTTCTTGCTGTTTTCCGCTCCAGTCGTTTGGTGGTAAAAGTTTTCTTTTATTCATGACTTATGTCAGTGATCCGCCTGTTGTCTTTGCTTTATATAGGTATTATATCACAGATTAGGTACAAATACTTAGAATGACGAATTTGGACCTTAATTTGCCGAAATTGATATATTTATTCATAAAAAGTTTCTTTAAAATGTTTTTTTCTCCATAAATGCACTATCCTGCGCAAAATTAACTGCCTTTTCCGCACTTATGATACCACGTAGAAATAAATCCATGATTGCATCATCCATTGTCTGCATTCCTAATTTTTTACTAATTTGAATAATCGAATTAATTTGATGAGTTTTAGATTCACGAATCAGGTTCTTGACTGCCGGTGTTGCATGCATCACTTCAAACGCTGCAACTCTGCCTTTTCCATCAATTGTCGGTATAAGCTGCTGCGATACTACTGCCTCAAGAACCGAAGAAAGCTGAATTCGAATCTGTTGTTGCTGATGTGGTGGAAACACGTCAATGATACGGTCAATCGTATAGGCTGCTCCAACCGTATGCAGCGTAGAGAATACCAGATGCCCGGTCTCTGCAGCTGTAATTGCAGTCGCTATGGTATCCAAATCTCTCATCTCACCGACTAAGATAACATCCGGATCCTCTCTCATCGCAGATCGTATTGCAGTAGAGAAATTCATGGAATCTAATCCGATTTCTCTTTGGTTTACGATTGATTTATGATGAGCATATAGATATTCGATAGGATCTTCCAGTGTAATGACATGGGAGTTGTAATTATGATTAATCACATCAATCAGAGAGGCTAACGTAGTAGACTTACCGCTTCCGGTTGGCCCTGTTACAAGTACAAGACCTCTCTTTTTCTTCGTAAGTTCTACTACCGATGCAGGAATCAACAAGTCGGAGGGTTTCGGAATATTCGATACCACCAAACGAATCACTCCTGCATAAGAACCTCTTTGACGAAATATATTAACACGGTATCTTCCTACTCCGTTTATTGCGTAAGACAAATCCATCTCACCTTTTTGGAGAAATATTTCTTTGGTACGTTCATTAAACATTGGATCCAAAAGTTCTTCCGTATCTGCAGGCTTTAGAACATCATAATCCATCGTGATTAATTCTCCATTTACCCTGCAAGTCGGTGAAACGCCAACCGTGATATGTAAATCTGAAGCACCCATTGATTTTGCCTTAATCAGTAGTTCATCAATACTCATATTTGTCTCCATTCTTAGCAACAGCCCGTTTAATCCTCTATTGTTACCCTCTTCATTTCTGCAATTGAAGTAATCCCCTGCAATACATAATCAGCCGCACTATCCTGCAATGTTTTCATACCCTCAGCGAGCGCCGCCTCCTGAATATCTGCTGCAGTGCCTTGACTGCTGATGATATCTTTCAACTTTGGACTAATCGGCATAATCTCATAGATACCGATTCGTCCACGATAGCCGGTTCCATTACATAAATTGCAGCCCGTCGGATCATAAAGTTCAATTTCTTCATAAAGATTGGCACCTAATAAGGATTTCTCGATTGTTTCTGCTGGTCTAGCGTGTTTGCATTTGCACAATCTTCTTACCAGTCGCTGTGCGATTACGCCTACCGTAGCATCTGCAAGTAAATACGGCTCTACTCCCATATCGACAAGTCTTGTAATTGTACTGGCTGCACTATTTGTATGGAGCGTACTTACTACTAAATGTCCTGTGATCGATGCTTTAACTGCAATTGCAGCAGTTTCAGAATCTCGAATCTCACCGATCATGATAATATCCGGATCCTGTCGCAAAATAGATCTTAGTACATTCGCAAACGTCATATCTGCCTTCACATTCACCTGCACTTGATTAATTCCATCTATGTTCGCTTCCACGGGATCTTCTACCGTGATGATATTAACTTCATTATTATTTAACTCACTCAGTGCGGTATAAAGAGTTGTTGATTTACCACTTCCGGTAGGTCCTGTAACCAGAAGCATACCGTGTGGATGTGTCAGTAATTTGTCGAATTTTTCAAGTTCTTCTACGTTTAAACCCAAATCAGCTTTTGATTTATTTAAAGCCTTTTTGTCTGCTAGTCGCATTACTATTTTTTCTCCGAATACGGTTGGTAGAATCGAGACACGGATATCGTATTCGCGGCGATCAACCATGATTGTAATACGGCCATCCTGAGGTTTTCTTTTCTCCGAGATATCCATTTCGCCTATAATCTTAATTCGTGATACAATGGCAGATAGTAATTCAATCTGGTAGGTCATAGCTTCAAAAAGGACTCCATCCACACGGTAACGAACCCTGACACGATTCTCATAGGGTTCGATATGAACATCACTGGCTCTCTGTCTTACTCCTTGTTCAATAATGGAGCGAACAAGAATTACAATCGGAGAACTGTTGATATCCGCATTATAGGCAAGATTCAAATCCTCCCCGCGTTGGTACTGCTGCTGAATTTCCTGTGAATACTGCGTCGCAATATCCTGTGCCTCAGCACTTCCATAATATTTATCAATGGCTGCTAGAACATCGGAAGGGGTTGCAATAACCGGTTCAATCCTTAGGTTGGTCAGAATGCTCACATCATCAATTGCAGCGATATCCATCGGATCAGCCATCGCTACCCTTAATATATTAGGATTGTTATCATGAAAGGAAAAAGGAATTATTACATATTTTCTTAAAAGCGATTTATCGTTGATTAATGCTAAAATATCCTCCGGTATCTTAATTGCGGACAATTGAATAATATCATAATTCAACTGTTCTTTAAGCGCAAATGCAATCTGGAGTTCATTGGTATAACCAAGATCTAAAATAACTTCACCTAGTTTTCTATCTGAAGTTTTCTTTTGCTGTACAAGGGCATTCGTTAACTGTTCCTCTGTGATGACTTTAGCGTCAACCAGGAGATCTCCCAAACGTTTCTTTCTTCTGTCCGTTTTTTCCATATGATCATCTCACTCTTCGGCATATTTTCATAATCATTATCTGTTACTTTTGCCCCATATGACAGTCTATTTCATTATAATGCATTGTTCACTTTTGTCAAGAATATGCGGCAGTTTATCTTGAATATTTTTACTAGAATTATACATATTTTTTGAATTGTATTTTTCCTCATTTTCGTGTACAATAGTAAATTGTGATGCTAAAAAATAAGGGATTTAATATCCCATTGAATATGGAACTTCTTTCAGGTATTGTTTGTGATGCTGAAAACAGCATCATGTTAGGTAAAAGTGAAATATCCACAGTTGTTCACTTAACAGTGTAAGCCCAGGCAAAAGTTTGCAGGCTATAAAGGAATGGAGATTTTTATGAGTATATTAAATGTTACAAATCTCAGTCATGGTTTTGGTGACCGTGCAATTTTTAAAGACGTATCTTTCCGTTTACTGAAAGGTGAGCATATCGGTCTGATCGGTGCGAATGGCGAAGGCAAATCCACTTTCATGAATATCGTTACGGACCGTCTGATGCCGGACGAAGGTACCGTAGAATGGGCGAAACATGTTCATGTCGGTTATCTCGATCAGCATGCAATCCTTGAAAAAGGAATGTCGCTTCGTACTGTTCTCCAGTCAGCATTTGCCTATTTATTTGAGATGGAAGAAAAAATGAATCAGCTCTGTGATACCATGGGTGAAGCAGAGGGTGATGAATTACAGGATATGATAGAGGAACTTGGAGTAATTCAAGAATTATTAATGATGCATGACTTCTACGTAATTGACAATAAGGTGGATGAGATTGCTCATGCTTTAGGACTTGATGACCTCGGACTCGATAATGATGTTACCGATTTAAGCGGCGGGCAGAGAACTAAGCTGCTGCTGGCCAAATTACTTCTTGAGAAACCAGACATCTTACTTCTTGATGAGCCTACTAATTATCTTGACGTAATCCATATTGAGTGGCTCAAACGTTATCTGATTGATTATGAGAATGCCTTTATCCTTATCTCCCATGATATTCCGTTCTTAAACAGTGTAGTTAATATCATTTATCATATGGAAAATCAAGAATTGAATCGCTTTGTCGGCGACTATGATAAATTCATGGATGTTTATGAAATGAGAAAATCGCAGTTAGAATCTGCTTATAAAAGACAGCAGAAGGAAATCGGCGAGCTTGAGGACTTCGTTGCCCGTAATAAGGCACGCGTTTCCACTAGGAATATGGCAATGTCCCGTCAGAAGAAATTAGATAAGATGGATGTGATTGAACTTGCTCACGAAAAGCCAAAGCCTGAATTCAACTTCAAAGAAGCCAGAACCGCTGGCAGATATATCTTCCAGACCAAGGATTTAGTCATCGGCTATGAGGAGCCACTCTCTTCCCCTTTAACCATATCGATGGAACGTAATGAAAAAATTGTGTTAACTGGTGCCAACGGAATTGGTAAGACTACCTTACTGAAAAGTATTCTTGGTTTAATCAAGCCAATAAGCGGATCTGTTACTCTCGGTGATTATTTAAGCATAGGATATTTTGAGCAGGAAATGGCTCCAGGTAACACCACTACTTGTATCGAAGAGATCTGGAAGGAATTCCCTGGTTACTCTCAATATGAAGTTCGTTCTGCTTTAGCGAAATGTGGATTGACCACGAAGCATATCGAAAGTCAGGTCCGAGTTTTAAGCGGTGGTGAGCAGGCGAAAGTTCGTCTCTGCAAGTTAATCAACCGTGAATCCAATATCCTGCTGCTAGATGAGCCTACCAATCACCTTGATATTGATGCAAAAGCAGAATTGAAGAGAGCATTAATTGCTTTCAAAGGTAGTATTCTTCTTATCTGCCATGAACCGGAGTTTTATGAAGGGCTTGTTACTAAGGTGATGGATTGTTCGCAGTGGACTACTAAGATTCAATAGCAACTTCAAAACATCTACATAAGGTGCAGGGTGTCATAAGTACATTCTAGGTGGTGAGGCGAATAGGGAGGCACCTATATTCATTTGGCTACCTTACCTTCCGGCGGCATATCCTTTGTAGAGCCTCATATCAAGTAAAAAGCAGCGCAATGGATGCGCTGCTTTTTATTGTCTCTATTTACCGAACTTGCCTTCTCTTATTTCTTTAAATGCTTGATCTACTTCTTCGCTTGTATTCATGACGATTGGTCCGCCCCAGGCAACTGGTTCTCTTAGGGGTTTGCCCATGAAGATTAAGATTCGTGTACTGCTTTCTCCGGTTGTTACGACTATTTCATCGCCTTTTCCAAACAATACTGCTCTTTTTAGAGGAAGAAGTTTCTTCTCTTCGCCGCCGAAGTAG
>JBASOB010000728.1:0-1569 GCA_049657865.1 Mobilitalea sp. | reverse complement strand
TGGATATTTCTTTTTAAAGGAGCCTCCGGTTGAAACAGCCCCACTCTTAGATTATAGAACAATTGACAGTATTGAATTGCGCAATCCGAGCAGAAACCTGCTAGATGTTATAACGGAAAT
Organism: Mobilitalea sp.; assembly: GCA_049657865.1. Lineage (GTDB taxonomy): Bacteria > Bacillota > Clostridia > Lachnospirales > Lachnospiraceae > Mobilitalea. The sequence continues at coordinate 1,449 of JBASOB010000728.1, read as the reverse complement.
GGAAAATATACAAGAGTGGATGCGTGATCACTTAGCCGGTGAACAGAATTCTAAACTCAATTTTGTTGGCTCTTTGAAAAATGAAAAAGATCCTCAAAAGATCGCAGCTGCCATGCGTGAAGCGTTAGGCCTACAGATTAATTGGTTTGAAAGCAGTGCTGATGCTGATGCTTCTTTCAAAAAATTAAGAAACGTCCTTGCAAACATTGGCATTATTGTTATGATGAGCGGCATAGTAGGCCAAAACACGCATCGAAAGCTTGAAATAAAAGAATTCAGAGCCTTTACTTTAACTGATAAATATGCTCCGCTTATATTTATTAACACAAATGATACTAAAAGTGGAAAATTATTTTCGATATTACATGAAGCTGCACACATATGGTTTGGAATAGATAGTCTTTTCAATGCTCAATACGGTACTTGGCAAAACATAAATACCACTGAAACGATATGCAATGCTGTTGCTGCAGAAATTCTTACCCCGCAAAGTATCTTTGTTAAAAAGTGGAAAGAGATCAGAACCAGAAAAGAAGAATTCGAGACTATTATTAATTTAGCATCTTACTTTAAATGTGGAACCGTTACTATTGCAAGAAAGGCCTTGAATAATAGATATATTAATGAGCCTATTTATTATAGCGTTGTTGAAAAAGCCATTGAGAATTTTAAAATACAACAGGAAAAGAAAAAAGAAAGTTCGGGGGGTGATTATTATAACACTGCCCTTACAAGATATGATCACCGGTTTTTAATGGCGCTGAATAACAGTACTCAAGAAGGTAAAACCTTATACACAGATGCATATCGCCTGACAAATACAAATAGAAAGACATTTTCTAATTTAATTGAGAATGTACGAGGTTATAAAGCATGACTGATACCTCGGAAAAATTCTTGATTGATTCTAATGCCATAATAACACCATATCAACAGTATTATCCATTTGATTTCGCCAAAGTTTTTTGGGACAGCTTAGAGAAGGAATTACAGAGCGGGGCGATAGTTCTGCTTGATTTAGTTAGGGATGAAATAGTCAAAGGTAACGATAGTTTGAGCGAATGGGCGAAAGGTTTCGATTCAATCGTTCTTGACCGAAGGCAACCTGAGATAATCAAGACTTATTCCGAAGTATTAGAATACATAAATAAATCAAAAGTATATTCCGATATAGCACTGAAAAATTGGTCTGGTGTAACTATTGCAGATCCGTGGCTGATAGCGGTCGCAAGTGTTTTTGATTATACTGTGATATCATTTGAGAAAAATGCTGGTAATTTATCGACCACAAACCCAAGCAACAAACCTAAAATACCAGATATCTGCTCAGAGTTCGGGGTTGAGTGCAAAGATTTATTTTACATGATGCGACAGCTATCCTTCTTGTTTACTTAGAGTATAGATAAATACTTGCTGCCTTCATAGGATTATAAATGAAGAGGTTATGAT
>JBASOB010000727.1:0-8573 GCA_049657865.1 Mobilitalea sp. | reverse complement strand
GAAGGATGATAAAATAGATCTGATATATGTGCTATGAATAATATATTCATTTAAATATTGGAAATAGCAACTTGACTTAGTACCAAATGCTCAAGTAGCACATATTGACATTACCCTATTATTGCTGTAACGTTATCTTATCATATGTGAAAAGAGGCACTTATTGACAGTTAAGTTACTAACAAGCAATTACATAAAGGAGATGTACATATGAAATCCAAATTAAACAAGTTAATTAATTGTGTGGCATTAACGCTTATTATTTCCTCACTAATAGGAGTAAGTGTACCTATTCAAGCTGCTGAAACTAAATTTAATGATAATAAGGTATATGTTGAATACAGTCTTGATAAAATAGGTAAAAGTAACAATTCTAGTAATGTTACTATTAACAATGAACAATATCCTCTATTTAAAGTTTTTGATAATCCGAATTCAGCTTTGCAAAACATAAAAAATACTATACCGGACTTATTAAATAGTTTAGCTATAAAATACAATCTTGAATCTTTATCAAACGACAACTGGAAAATATATGAGGAAAATTTATATGATTATGCAAATTATTTGTCTGATGGAGAATCAAATTCCGAATTTATTTTATTAAGAAAATTTTTCGATATTTATGAAAATAACGATAAAAATACCCATATAATGGAATACGTTAAAAATGAAGGTTTAGCAAATAAATCTGGCGATAATGATGAAGATTTAGCAACTATGTTACCTTATACTAATCCTATATCTCAGAATTTTAACGATAACATTATGAGTACTAATACTGTTAATACTATGAGCCTAAGCAATGTAGAATCAACGAGTATAAGCTCATTGGCTACTACTAGTACAACATTTAACAAAAGTGCTGGAGTTTCATATGCAGAAAGTCATGCAACTAGTCCAAACTCATATAATTATATGTATTTTCCTAATGGGGATTGTACAAATTTCACTTCTCAAATATTAGAATCAGGCGGTGTTTCACAAGTATATACAGGCAGTGTAACATCTGGTTGGTGGCATACATGCAATATTTATCAAGGGATGTCATCAAACCATCAAAACTCTCATTCATGGAGTGTGGCAGATACATTTTGCAAATATATGGGGGTTGGTTATTCTACTACTAGCATTAGTTCATTTTCACATAATATAGCTAGCGGAGATTTTATTGCAGCAGACTTTGAATCGGATGGTGACTGGAATCATGTTGGATTTGTTACTACTGTGAATTCATCAACAACCACAGTAGGAGGATTATCCTTTTATGATTTTAAAGTTGCACAGCACACAACAAATTATTATGAATGGACAAGTAGTACAAAAAATGGTTGGGATTTAATTGGTACAAATGGTGGAACATATGCCCGAATAATAAGATAGTTCATATATTTTAAAATTAACACTTGATAAATATGATATTTTGTTAATAAAATATAACATAAGATAACTTTACTTTTAAACAAAAAGGAGGAAGATATTTCTTCCTCCTTTTTATGATATTAATAATAAATATTACTATTTTATAATTATAGTTTTATTTATTATAGCTAAGATTTATATTATCGATTTATATTATTTAATATTAGGAGGAAATATGAAGAACCGTAATGGAATTGGAATTATAAAATTTATTATCTGTATATTGGTTATTGGTTCAATCGTTCTTTATCTTCAATATCCGAAATATGACTATGACAAGAAATATGTTAAAGAGTATACAGCAGTCGCAAATGGAATCAATGGGAATGTAGATATTTCTACCTTGAGTACAAATCCAGCATATCAAATTGGAGTAAATATAAATGGCTATATTGTCTTTAAAAACCCCAAAAAAGCTTTTAGTCAGATGAAGGTCGATTTTACAAAAGGAATATCCGCAATACGAAAAGACTACTATCTTCTCCCCTTAACAAAATGGAATTATAAAAAATATAAAACCTATGGATGGCAATTAACTAAAACTAAAGATTCAGTGGTAATAGAGCAAGCCGGAAAATTATCAGCTTATCTTGACATTTTCGAAAATAGTTTACAGTAGCACAAAAAGCAGACTTAAGATGGGGCAATTCCCCAACCCACCTAGTTCTGTTTTCTTAAATATTAACTGATTTTTGGAAATTAAACTGCAATGAAAAACCAGTGATTACAATTTCATATGGGAAAAAGTTATTACTTTACCAAATATTTATTCCCATCTTTCCATATCATTACTTAGTGTCTGCTGATTAAATCGCTTCCGCTTGAAAGTCAGCAAAATCAATGTATTGCGGATTAATAATCAGACACTATTTATCATTCAATCATAGCAGAATAGTAAGTTGTATTTATTAGTTATAGCAAAACAATACATTATTTATTCAAGAAAAAATTAGGCAGAACGGCATACTACAGTTTTAAGGGTGTGTTGTTCTCTTCTTTTGCTTTCCTATAATCTTTTGGTGTAAGTCCTACGCTGCCTTTAAAAACTTTTGAAAAATAGGAAAAGTTATCGTATCCTACTTTCGTAGCAATTGAATTGACCGGTTCGTTTGTTCTCTCTAAATACTCTTTGGCTACTTGAATTCTCTTGTTCTGAATGTAATTTCCGATGGATTCTCCTATATCTTTCTTGAATACCCTTGATAAATAATCCTGATTGATAAATACCATTTCAGCCAGAGATTCTCTGGAAATATCTTTATCCAAATTATGATCGATATAATCCTTAACCTTCCATCCGATCGATATACTCTCCTCCTGCCCGAAGAAAGCAATCACTATTTTCAGGGTTTCTTTTAAATATTTTTTGGTGTTTGCTACAGAGCGCAATGCCTTATGAACTTTATCAGCTTCTATAAATGGCTCCTCCATATTCGCTATCATAATGTTGTTCTGTTTCATTACAGATCCCAGCATTTGAAGATAATCGGATACAAAGTGTTCAAGAATATCTTTATCTATTTTATTATTTTTAACCAAACTATCCAAATATTCATCTATTGCTTTATTCAGAGGTGTTTCCTGAGCACTCCTCACAAAATTTTCCCATAAAGTAAAATCCGGTGCTTTATAAAGATTCGGAATATGTTTTCCTTCTTGATAGGTAATTATGTGCTCTTCGAATAAAACCCGGCTTTCTCTCATTTGCATCATCTGCTGCACATGCTCTGCAATATGATAGATATCACGGATATCCCCGAGTGTTATATAACAGTCTATTCCCTGCATTACCATCGCCTTACTAATATATATCCGTGCAGCTTTCAGGATTTCTTCTTGGGACTCCGTACCGCTAACTTCTATAACCGCAAGCAGAGTTCCTCTTTGATAATAAATAACTGCCTCTACATTCGTATGTTCACCGGAAAATGTCGCAAAAGACAAGCTCTTAATATTCCACTCAAACATACCTTTCTGATAGTTACTGCCTTCTTTCTCATTTTCAAAATATTCAATCGAAATAATGGCAAATTTTTGACTTCCTGCGTAATCAAGTCCGTTTGCCTGAAGCAATTTACCTATTGTCTCTGTATCTTTTGGATCTGCTTTAAACAATAATTCATACCAGAAATTTTCTTTCCGCAACTTTTCGGAGGCCGACCAATAAGCATAGTACTTCTTATAATTTACTGTCTCTAGGGCTTCTTTCACGGCTGCCATAGCATTTCTAATCAGCGCTTCTAGTTCCTCAAATACAATCGGTTTTAGGGCATAGGCAAAGCAATTCATCTTAATCGCCTGATTTGCATATTCAAATTCCGCATAACTTGTCAGAAGAATTACTTTGATGATATAGTTTTTCTCACGAATCCAGCGAAGAAGGGTAAACCCATCTTCTTTCGGCATCTCAATATCGCATACAATAAGTTGAATTGGAACATCTTCAATGATTTGTTTTGCTTTACTTACACTATAAGCAGTATATACATTATCAATCTGTATCGAATTCCAATCTATGTTTTTCTGCAAGGTTTCTATTACATAAGAGTCATCATCAACTAATAAAATATTCATTCAATTCCTCCTACTGCTGTTTTCCTGGTTCACTATTCTCAATAAGTTCCATGGAATTCTGCTATTATTAGTCCTCAGAATAAGGGAAACTAATTTTTACAGCTGCTCCTCCTGATTCACGATTATAGAAGCTGATGTCGGCTTCCATGGGAAAAGCCAGATGTAGTCTTGATATTGCATTCATTACCCCGATTCTCTTATCACTCTCGCTGATGTCGATTCCACTTTGAAGTTTATCAAGAATACTTTTATCGAAACCTTCTCCTGTATCTTCAATGTAAATCACTACTTTTTCTTCGCCCGTACTGCCTTCTTTACTGCCGGTTATCATTAGGGAAACCGGTTCCTCCAGTGTAACTGCATGTTTTATCACATTTTCAACAAAAGTCTGAAGGATCAAGGGTGGAATCTTTGCATTTAATATATTTTCCTCTATTTGAATATCAGTTTCTAATCCATTACGGTATCTGATTTTTTGTATCTCCAAATATTTCTCAATATGATTTAACTCATCTTTGATTGTGACCATATTCTCGCCAATACGGAAGATGTATCTTAAATATTCCGAAACGCAGGTAGAAAGTTTCTGAATATTCTGATAATCCTCCATTTGAGCCATATTAAAAATGATATTCAGACAATTTAAATAGAAATGCGGCTCTATCTGCAGGGTTAAGAAATCCATCTTCGTCTTCTGCTGCTCTAACGTTTTCTCGTAGATATCAATTTTAAGCCCTTTTACTTTAGAAACCATTTCTTTCATAAGCTCACTTGCGTTACCAAGTTCATTAATCTGGTAATGGGTTTCAACGGTATACATTTCGTCCGATTTCAGATGTTCAATATTATTGTTGAAATCTTCTATTGGTCGCACGATTGAAGTATATAAAAAGGACAGAAACCAGACAACAGTTCCAATTACGATTGAAATCATGATCCAGAATATGATCTGTACTTTAAATATCTGCAGCACGCTGTTAAAATCATGTATCACGATATGGATATCAGCAATATCCCCTATTTTTTCTTCCAGTATAAAATATCGGTCAAACATACCTGGTTTCGACTTCTGCTTACCTGTAGCAAATAAATTGATTCCATCCTTGGCCAATTGGCTTTCTCCGTAGTATACTATTTCGTTTTCATCTGAAGCGGTGACATAATAATTGCTGCCATAGGTGACGTTTTTTAATGCTTCGATAATATCATCAAACTCAATATAACACATGATATAACGGTTATTATTTGATATGATATCCGTAAAATAATACTCTCCGGAAAACTCCCTGATTCGCCATCCACTTGCTACCTTACCGATATCAAGGTAATCTTTCACCTCTTTTTCGACTTTTCGGAACAAATCATAGTCCTGCGTATTTTCGCAGTCATTAATCGTGATATCATTCGCCGGAATATAGATCATATAATTCACCTTATAAGCATAATCTCCCGACCAATTCATGATAATATTCTTCAGTCTTTTTTCTATTGATATTACATTGATTGTTATTTTATCTGTCTGTACCACTGAAAGCTTATCAAAATCCGTATCATAACCTATTTCACTCAGCATAAGATTGTGAATATTTCGAAATGATGTTTCACAGTCATTTACATCCATATGAAGCTGGTTTTGGACCAAACGGGTTGAACTGGTAGAAAGCTCATTCATTGCATAAAAAATAACTCCAAAGTTTAACAAAACCAAACAGCATAAAATAATCACCATCCACCTAATGATTCGGGAAAATCTATAATTTTTCTTTCTCATCAGCCAAATCCCTCCGGTTATCATATCAATCTATCTTAGTACCGTTCTTATTCCTTAGGATTCTATAATTACTAAATCCCAAGGCTTTATGGTAATAATATCATCTTTCTTCTTACAAGAATCCTCCAGAAGATCAATTCCATTTTCCCCTGTATAAGGAACGCTTATGGCTTCATTGGAATAATTCAGGTAATAAGCAATCTCTTTACCAAAATCATTGATTCCCCGTCTCACAATCAAGGAGTCAGGAAGTTCCTGTTCTTTGCTCCACAAACCAGCCTTTCTTAAGCTGTCCTGCAGTATGACGTTCAAATAACTTTCACTGGTGTAACAGCCGATATAAGTAGCAATTCCCTTCCCATAATGATTCTGTGTAATTGCAGCATAAGGCTCCCAGTTATAATGTTGATAGGAGGCCATTACCTCTGCACCGGTCGTCTTTATCAGCTCCATAAAAATACTGATGGAAGGATCTGCATCTTCTGTATGATAAATCTTTGAAGACAGGGTAACCTTTTCCGGTTTGGTAAACTGGTTATAAGTGATTCCAAGACATTCGTGAAGAATATGTGGCTGAGTATCATGATATACTTTTACATTCTCATCCGAAACCGCGGTCTTAAAGGTGGTGATGATATTTCCGCCATTCTTCACATAAGCATTAATTCGATTTAAGCATTTTTCTGAAACAGAATACAGTGCCGGGATAACGATAAGCTTATAATTTTCCAACACCTCCATATCAGATGTAATAAAATCACATTCAACATTAAGATGAAAAAGCGAATTATAAACCCACCTCAAAATATCATTATAAGCAAATCCTGAGCCCATAATCATTCCTGTATCTACTCGGAACCAATTCAGGGCAGTAAGGGATTCATTGCTGACAAGAATTGCTGTCTGATTTTTCTTTTTCAGATTAATCAGTTTACTGCCAATCTGCTTCCACTCATTTCCTATGATTTTTGCTTCTAAGTAAGTATCATTCTCACAAAAATCATGACTCAACAGACCCTTCCAATATGTCTCAAAAGAATTATGAATCGAATGCCAATGCCAGTACATCACTGCATTCGCTCCTGAGGCTAGATGGCTGTATGCCTGAAGACGTAGCTGCCCTTTATAGGGAAGCCAGGAAAGATGGCCTTGTGCTTGTGTTTCGAGTACCAGGTAATTATCCTGTTTCAGGGAACGTGTCATATCTCCACCAAAAGCAATTTCTTCACCGGTTAATTGGTCCTGCCCCGGATGATAGATATCACAGCCTGCAATCGTAAGGCATTCGGAAGCCTTAAAATGGTTTACGGCTGACTGCATTCCGTAGGAATATCCTCTCCAGTCAAAATCAAAATTCTGAGTCACAAACTGATCATCCCGTTTATATTCCGCAACAATATCTGCTTGCCAGCTTAGGAAATCATTCACTAAGGTTCTCTGAAATTTCTCAAATTCAGCACCCAGGCTTCCATTAATCGTTCCCCTTACATCCGGAAAATCTTCCCAGCTATTGATACGGTTGCTCCAGTAATCCAGACCGAACTCCTCATTCATAGCCTCGATATCCTCTTGGAATTTTTCTCGAAGATACTCTACGAATTGCTGCTGTACTCCTTCTCCAGCAGTATCATAATATTTTGTTTCATTATCAAGTTGATAGCCGATGACGCATTTGTTTGCTGCAACATGTTCAATCAGTTTTCGAATAATCCGTTCAGAATAGGATAAATAGTGAAGATTCGTAATATCCATGTTCTGTCTTGCACCATAGATTCCCTTCCCTCTCTTCGTCGTAGCGATAACCTCTGGATATGCTTTTGCCATCCAGGTCGGGATTGCATAGGTCGGTGTTCCGACAATCACTTTCATATCGTTTTCTTCCATTGCATTAATTACGCGGTCTATATGGGTAAAGTCAAAGCAATTATCCTGAGGTTCCAAAGTACTCCAGGTAGATTCCGCAATTCGGACGGTATTGATACCTGCTGCTTTCATCATGATAATATCTTCTTTCAAACGATCATACGGCATATACTCATCATAATAAGCTACTCCATAAATTAAATCTTTCATACATAACCCCCTATGACATATTCATTTACGAATATTTATTTGTTAAAATACCTGATCTCGCAATTTCCATTCCCTATCAAAGCAATGAAAAGCCCTATACACATTTTACAATGCACAGAGCTTTTTATCAACTATTTCAAAATTGATTTATCCTTTTACTGCGCCTACCGCAATCCCCTTGGCAAAATATTTCTGCAGAAACGGAAAGACGCATAAGACAGGTAGCACTCCTACAAACGCAATCGCCATTCGCACGGAAGTGCTTGGAATATTGCTCATATCGACGTGTGAACCTACATTCGAGTTAGAACTTAAATATTGAATATTACTGATCATTTCATTCAGTAAACTCTGAACTCCCCATAAGTCTTTATTATTTACATAATACAAAGCATTGGTCCAGTCGTTCCAATAAGCTAAAGCGGCAAATAGTCCCATCGATACTAATATCGGTTTTCCAAGCGGTAACACGATATGCTTAAATATCGTGAGATGTCCACCTCCATCTATTTTACAGGCTTCATAGAGTGCTGACGGAATACTGTTTTGGAAAAAGGTACGCATCATAATTACATTCATTGCACTTAATAAAAACTGTGGAATTATTAATGCAAAAAGCGTATTTTTAATATGGAAAACACTGGTATACATTAAGTAAGTCGGAACTAGTCCGCCATTAAAAAGCATGGAGAACAATACAAAAAACGAAAACAATTTTTTCCCAGGAAGATTC
>JBASOB010000726.1:0-1735 GCA_049657865.1 Mobilitalea sp. | reverse complement strand
GTAATCAAAAAGAATATCGGAATATGCATATTGCTGGTCTTTGCTATTTGCTGTGTCGTTGCCGCAAGTTTGGTGCCTCCTCAGATATTAAAGCAGATCATTGATCATAACCTTGCTCCAAGAAGCGGTGACGGATTGCTCACCCTCGCAGTTATCTATATGGCGGTGCTGCTGTTTATTGGGATTTTTGATTTTTTGAAAGAGGCTGTACTCACGGTTTTAGGCCAGAAAATCACCAAGGAAATCCGAATGGAAATGATGAGGAAGCTTGGACGGATCAATGCTATGTTTTTTTCCTCTAATAATTCCGGTGTAGTTGTTTCAAGGTTTACAAATGATGTCGATGCCGTCAATTCCATGTTTACAAGTGGCATTGCGGGAATGGTTATTGACTGTTTTAAAGTGATCGGTATTGTTATTTCTATCTGGATGTTCAGTGAACAGCTTGGGATCATCACTTTGGTATTGCTTCCCATTATTTATGGGATCACCCGACTTTTCCAAAAGAAAATGCTAAGGGCGCAGATAGAAAATAGAATTTTAGTCGGAAAGGTGAATAATCATATATCTGAAAGCTTAAAAAATGTGTTGATGATAAAGTCCTACAGCAAGGAAAGTTATATGGAAAAGAACTATACAAAGTATTTGCTGGATAACTACAAAACGATTGAGAAAGTAAATTTTTATGATTCTGTATTTCCGCCGATCATCCAAATTACCAGGGCAGTTGTAATTGGCACGATTGTGATACTGTCATCGAATCAATTGAATTATCTCGGCATTTCATTGGGTATGGTTGCAGCATCGATTGAATTGATTTCCAACTTGTTTACGCCAATTGAAAACCTTGGAATGGAGCTTCAAAATATACAGACAGCAATATCCGGAATTCGCAGGGTGGATGACTTTTACGATGAAGCGGAAGATTACAGCAAGAATGCTGAGCTGCGTGCCGGTGAAATTGTACCCGATCACGAAGAGGTAAACCTGGCATTCAACAACATTAGCTTCAACTATGAGAAAGGGACTGATGTTTTACAAAACATTACGCTCCAGGTCAGAACACATGAGAAGGTGACCATTGTCGGGAGAACAGGCGTTGGAAAATCAACGTTATTTAAATTGATCATGGGCCTGTTAGAACCTTCTGAGGGGAACATTACAATCAATGGGATCGATGTGTATTCGATACCAAACAGTGAAAAACGCAGGATATTTGGATATGTGGATCAAAGCTTTCCGATCATAAAGGGCACTGTCGCTGAGCAAATCAGCTTGAAGGCTGAAGGCATCACGATAGAACAGATTGAAAATGCGCTTGATTTTGTAGGACTGAAGGATTATGTGGAAACTTTAGAAAATGGCATTGACACGGTGGTGGGCAGCGATGCGCTTTTCTCACAAGGCCAAAAGCAGCTGCTCGCTATTGCGAGAGCGATTGTGACGGAACCGCCGATCCTACTGTTGGATGAAATTACAGCGAATCTGGATTCCATCACAGAGGAGAAAGTAATCTCTGTATTGCAGAAGACCAGCACGGAGCATACCATATTGTCAATATCACATCGGTTATCTTCTATGATAGCCTGTGACACCATTGTCATTTTAGAAAGAGGAAAGATTAAAAATTCCGGTTCTCCTGAAATGCTGTTGCAGAATGATGAGTGGTATCGCAGCCATATTGCGCTGGAGAAACTGACCTGGAGTTAACACTACAATGAACAATATTCGAATT
>JBASOB010000725.1:0-7821 GCA_049657865.1 Mobilitalea sp. | reverse complement strand
ACTTTATCTATCTCCATTAAGAAATCACGTACAACATCTGGATCCGCATTTTCATTAATTGTAATTCCCGCTGTGGTATGAGGAATGAAAATCACGCAGATGCCATGGATCACGCCACTGTCTTTCACTATTTTCTGTATCTCCTGCGTAATATTTATCATTTCAGAATGTTGATTTGTCCGTATTGCAAAGGTTTGTATTGCTGCCATGTTACTGCCTCCCTTTCTACTGCTAAAATTTCTCAAATTATAGTATCCTACCTATCTATTATATGAAGTACCTCCTTTGATTACAAGAATACCATATTGCCTATCTCAAAAGAGAGAAGAATCTTTCGTCACTTCTTGACACTTCTAGCTCATTATGATATATTTACCACCGAAAGCTTATTTATTTGAGCTTAGCGCTTTGTAAATTTTTCAATTGAGAGGAAATGAATAAACATGGCAAATAATAATCCTTTAGTAACAGTAGAAATGGGAAATGGCGACATCATTAAAATTGAATTATATCCTGAAATTGCTCCTAACACCGTCAATAATTTTATCTCCCTCGTAAGCAAGGGTTTTTACAGTGGTTTGAAATTTCACAGAGTAATTCGCGGTTTTATGCTTCAGGGCGGTGACCCAGAAGGTACCGGAATGGGTGGCCCTGGCTACTCCATCAAGGGTGAATTTTCTTATAACCATTTTACGAATGACTTAACACATACTGCTGGCGTTCTCTCCATGGCAAGATCCCAGAGCCCTAATTCCGCAGGTTCTCAGTTCTTCATTATGCACAAGGACTCCCCTCATTTAGATGGTTCTTATGCAGCTTTCGGTAAAGTAATCGAAGGTATGGATATTGTGAATAAGATTGCTGATACTGCTACGAATTATTCTGATATGCCAGTGGAAGATCAGATTATGAAAAATGTTACTGTTGACACTTTTGGTGTTGAATATCCAGAACCTGAAAAATGCTAGATTGTGCTTGATCGTATCATGAACATGATATAATAAATATTACAAATAGAATTGATTAATTAATTTCAGTTATCATAAAATAAAGGAACCCGTGAAGCCTGCTTTTTATAAAGCATGCTCATGGGTTCCCTTATTTATACTATAAACTATTCAGTATCATAACCAATATCATTGTACCAAGGCTGATTGCTATAATAATTCTTGCCATTAATCGCGCGTTCTGATAAAAAGGAATATGGTCATCCTTCTTGTCATGCATTTTTCTTACAACGCTATTTTCTTTATCCTTTATATCCTCTGCATAATATTCACTGTTTTCATTATCTACACTATCTTTGAAGTTTTCATAATCTTCCTCTGTATTCTGATCATCACCCTCATCCAATTCTTCTTCATAACTATCCAGCTCTTTCAGTATTTGCAGTGCTTTCTCATAATCATCTTCATCCACATAAATTTCTTCACCGAATACTGAGTATCCCATATATATGTTCATATATCCGCCAACTCCGGTACTTTTTCTGAGCGCTGGAATATTGCTGTTATGCAGTAAATTAGCGATGAGCTCTGCTTCGACAACGCTCCCAACTGATTTGAGCATAACAGGATGCATTGCTTCAAGTCTCTCTACCGACTCAGCTGGCAACTCCGCTACTAATTCCTCATGGCAATCAGGACATATGTTGATATCCTCATTGTATTCATTCCCACATTTTAGACAATACATCTACTCTCCTGACTTATTATTGACCATTGCATTATTTTCAACGGTATAAAATTGCTTCCAGATTCATTACTTTTGTAGAGGATCTATTTCTTCTTTTGTAATTTCTTCATTTATTGTTTCAGGATTTTTATAAAAGCAGGTAATCAAAATATACCCTAATATTATTTGAAAGAGAGGAATGAAATTATCATCCATATTAAACAATGCATAAATTGGACGTGCTAAATTATTGCTTAGAAATTGATTTCCAGAATATGCAAAATAGTAGACGATGGAAAAATATATAGATGGAACTCCCAAAAATATTATTTTGCTCCTGTTTATCTTAATATTTCCTCGTTTATGCCATTCTCTCAGCAGATGTTCAAAGCCAAGCAGTAATCCAAATCCAATATTCATAAGGAACACCATTGTATAAAGGGACAAATTTAATCGAAAATTACGATTGAAATCTTCAGCTACTATCTCCGTTACTGTTGACTTAATAATTACATAGACGATGATGATGACTAAATATAGCAAATACCAAATCCAAGGTTTTGTTTTCTTCTTTACCATCTCTTCTTCCCCCATTCAATATAATAAGTATTAATATCATTTTTATAGGATAATTTAGCCAAGATTGAAATTCATCGTAGTTATGATTATGATACTCCTAATTCTTTCTGGTAACCCATGCTTTTTCTAAATCTTCTCGCATATCGATAACAGCTTGCCTAGAAGCATCCGCATAGCTTTCCGGTCCGAATTTCTCGTAACCTTTTTGCTTATAAGCTGCTATAATTCCTCTTGAAGAATTAACGATCGCACCCAATCCGTCTTTATTGAAATAATGAACCAAATCCTCTGCTTTGCCTCCCTGTGCACCGTATCCAGGAACTAAGATATAGGTCTTTGGCATAAGTTTTCTAAGGATTTTACCCATTTCCGGATAAGTTGCACCTACGACAGCCCCAATATAACTGTAATTGTCGCCCATACAAAGTTCGCCCCATTCAGCAACTTTCTTGCCTACTAGTTCATAAAGCGGTTTACCATCAATCAACTGATCCTGAAATTCACCACTGGAAGGATTCGAGGTTTTTACTAAGATGAACAAGCCCTTCTTTTCATCTTTACAGACATCAATAAAGGGAAGAATTCCATCCGAACCAAGATAAGGATTCACTGTGATGAAGTCTTCATCGAACCCTCTGTAATCTTTACCTCCAAGGGTTACTTTACCAATATGACCAGTCGCATAAGCTGCGGAAGTAGAACCGATATCACCACGTTTGACATCTCCTATAACTACTAAGTCTTTCTCTTTACAATAATCTACTGTTTTTTTAAATGCAATCATACCTGGTATGCCAAATTGCTCATACATGGCGATTTGAGGCTTCACTGCCGGTATTAAGTCATAAGTTGCATCCACAATCCCTTTATTAAACTGCCAAATTGCTTCCGCTGCTCCCTCAAGGTTCTCACCCATTTCGCTGTATGCTTTCTTAGTGATATACTCCGGTATATAGCTGAGCATTGGGTCTAAGCCCACTACGATAGGTGCTTTCATCTGTTCAATTTTCGCCACCAACTTATTAATCATGAAAAATCCTCCTTGTTCTTAAGAAAAAATATAATTATTCATCTAATCCTGAAACTGGTATACCACTCGACCGTTTACAAAAGTATATTCTATTCTTCCTGTAACTTTTCTTCCGTGAAATGGTGTATTCTTACCTTTCGATAAAAATAGGTTTTTATCTATTGTATACGTCACTTCTGGGTCTGCAATTACAAGATCTGCAATGCGGCCTTCTCCAATGCAGCCCTTGTCACATTTCAGTATTTTTGCAGCATTAGAACTTAGCTTCTCCACCATCTGTCTCGGGGTAAGATATCCGGTCTTCACGAGTTCTGTCATTGTAAGCGCAAATGCTGTCTCTGAGCCAACAATACCAAAAGGTGCCTCCGCAATTGACTTTGCTTTTTCATCTGCAGAATGTGGTGCATGATCAGTAGAAATCACATCAATTATATTATCTCTCAAAGCCTCTTTTAATGCTTTCACATCCTCTGCTGTCCTAAGCGGCGGATTCATCTTATAGTTCGCATCATCTTTTAATATATTGTCTTCCGTAAGTGTAAAATGATGTGGACAGACTTCTCCAGTAACTTTTAATCCATCTTTTTTGGCAAAGGCAATCATCGTAGTGCTGTCCTTGGTGGAGCAATGGCATAGATGAAGCCTGGCTCCTGTATCTTTCGCAAGCAGAATGTCACGGGCTGCAATAATGTCCTCTACTGCATTACTAATTCCAGGCAAATGAAACTCCTCTGATTTTTTACCCGCGTTAAGTACACCTTTACCGACCAAGCTTCTATCCTCACAATGAGCAAAGATTGGAAGGTCAAGTTTCGCTGCCTGTCTCATCGCTTTGGCATAAAGTGCTGTATTCATCACTGATTTACCATCTTCACTTAAGGCAACCGCACCGGCATTATGCAATGCTTCTACATCTACCAGTTCTTCACCAATCTGCCCTAAGGTGATTGCACCTACGGGAAGTATGTTGACCACTGCTTCCTTTTTCGCTTTATTTAGCACTAGATAAATCATATCTGCACAATCAGTGACTGGGTTTGTGTTAGGCATCGGACAGATGGTAGTATATCCTCCTGCCGCAGCTGCCATAGCACCGGTCATAATAGTTTCTTTGTATTCAAATCCAGGTTCCCGTAGATGTACATGAAGATCGATAAATCCAGGCATTACATATTTGTCTTCTGCATCAATAAGCAGCAATTCAACATTCGACTTTTCCGCCTCCTGACGAATTGCTTCTTCCTCGATATTCGGAGCAACCTGTCGGATAATATCCTCTTCGATAAGAATATCATAAATGCCTTCCCTGTTGCTTACAGGATCAATTACATACCCACTTTTAATCAATGTCAGCATACGATATCCTCCTTATTTATAAACTATAGTTTTATTACTTCTTTTGTTCTATTACTACTTTAGTTCTATTACTACTTTAGTTCTATTACTTCTTTAATTTTATTACTTCTTTATTTCTATTACTTTTTAAGTACTATTTCTATTGTACGATTACTTCTATTGCACTATTCCTTATATATGTACTATTACTTCTTTTACTCAATTAATATTCTAGTTCATTTTAAGTTTTTACCTTAATTACTACTCTGGTTCAATTTATATTATTATTTTTGTCTTCTATATTTAGTATTCAGCTTTTTCCATATCTTCCAATATTCTCTGGTCGATATAGTTTTCCAGTTCGACTCTTTCGACCCATCGGCTATCCTGCAGCTCTTCTGAAAGAATGACTTCATCGAAGGCTACCATACACAAATAGCTGATTCCGATGTTAAATACATCACCTGTCATAAAGGACCAAGTATATAGGATTCGATCAATATTAGCTGACAAGCCTGACTGTTCCTGGATAATACGCAAAACCGCTTTATCCGGATTCTCACCAAATTCAATTTCTCCATCAATAAATTCCCAAGAAAACGGTTCTGAAATTCGATCATCATACCATTTACTAACTACGAGGTATTTGTCTTTCTGTTGAACGATTCCTTTAACCATAATGCGATATTTGTCCATTATCATTCTCCATTCTGCATCAGCTCTTTAAAGTGATAGGCTGCAAGCTCCAAATTTGTCATGTAAAGAAGAACATTTTCACGCAGTACCTTCTGGCTGTCCTGCTAAGTAGTTTACAAATTGCTGTGCGGTACGTCCTGACATGCCGCCATGTGACAATTCCCATTTATTTGCTTCCGCGCAGAGTTCTTCGTCCGTCATATTTTCAATTCCCTGTCGCCTTGCAAGATTCTTAACAATATCAAAGAACTCCTTCGGTACTGGCGCCGAGAAATTGATTGTAATACCAAAACGGGCTACCAAAGACAACTTCTCCTGCATGGTATCAGAACGATGAAGTTCTTCATTCTTCTCCATATCGGAACGGTCGTTCCACGTCTCCCGAATCAAATGCCTGCGGTTAGAGGTTGCATAAATCAGTACATTATCGGGTCTTGTCTCGAGCCCTCCTTCAATGACTGCTTTCAAATATTTATACTCAATCTCAAATTCCTCAAAAGATAAATCATCCATATAAATAATAAATTTATAATTACGGTTCTTAATTCGGGCAATTACAGTAGACAAGTCTTCGAATTGATGCTTATAAATTTCAATCATACGAAGACCATCCTTATAATACTCATTCAGGATTGCTTTCACGGAAGTAGACTTCCCGGTACCGCTGTCACCAAAAAGAAGCACATTATTTGCTTTCTTCCCTTCCACGAAGGCTCTTGTATTGTCCACCAGTTTCTTCTTCTGAATCTCATAACCGATTAAATCAGACAGCACGATATCCTGTGTATTTGTGATTGGAAATATTTCCACCTGTCCCTCGTTCTTCTTTATACGAAATGCTTTATTCAGTCCAAACATTCCGACTCCATAATTGCGGTAGAACTCTGTAACATAATCAAATATTTCATTCTCGTCTTTGGAGTTATCAATCTCATCGCTCAGCATACGTACCTTTTCACTGACATTCTTATTATAACGGCTGCTGTTTTTCTCGATTGAATTATAATTTGTAATCACCGAGAAGCAATTAATTCCAAGTTCTTTCTCCATTGGTTCAAAATCATAATCAAATAAGGATTTGAATATTTTAAAATCACCTTTGGCAAATTGATTTACCGTACCATCTTTGGCTCCTACCTTTTCGCAGGTAATGCTAAAGGGATTCTCGCCGGTAGCCAAGAGATAAGCCAGGTAATTATGCCATAGATTTTTGTTGAATCCATAATCGGTTGCTATTTCTAAGAGTTGATTTACTAAGGTATAAATCTTAGAGTTAATATTCTCTTTCTCGATCACAGCCTCTTTCTTGCTTCCTTGGATGCTGTCGTATTCCTTAATTACCTCAGCTAATTGAAATAGAAGGCAGTCTTCACCAAGATTTTTATAAATCACTAATTTGGAGATTAATCGGTACATATCATTCCTTCTTCCTATAAATCTTCTAGACCTACCAGCACAATACTTTTATTGTGATTCGCTAGTCCTATCAGTTCCTGTGAAAAGCCTTTTTTAGAAAAGAAATAGGTGAAGTCAGGAGAAATCTTTGCTTCCCCCGCAAGAGAAAGCAGTGTGTCATAATCTTTCACTTCCATCCTTCTTTCCTCCCAGAGGCATTTGCCAATCAGTTTCTTATCCTTATCACCCTGTGCATTGATATCGATTGTTCCATTTTTACCATACCAGCGATCCCACCAAAGTATCTTTTCTGGAAGTCGGTCGTATTGATTCATAAGTTTCAGATATTCTGTACAGACATCCGCAAAATACTCACTCATATATTCTTCCAGACAGGGTGCTACCTTCTCCTCATAAACCTGCGATGCTCTTCCAAGCATCAGCTGAGAAGTATTGTCAAAGACAAAACGGTACCAAAAGCTAAGGAAGTTATCTTTAATCCGGTAAAGTCCTTTTTGTACATTTTCCTTACCATCTTCATTCAGAGGGACTAATTTTTCTACTACATCCAGTTGAATCAGATTCTTTAAATACACACTGATTTTGGCTCTTGAAAAACCGGTTCTTGCATGAAGATCGTTTAATTTACGATTTCCCTTGGCAAGAGCATAAAGAATTGTATTATAAACAGCCGGTTCCCGCAGTTCCAGCCGTAAAAAATGCTGGGTTTCTGCAAACAACCTGCTGTTCTTATCTAAAATTATTTTCTCTATATTTTCTTGTACTGAATGATCTTCCATCCAACAATCCAAGTATTCAGGAACGCCTCCTAGAATTGCATTTATATTAATACAGGTTTCTACCGAGGCCTTCGGGAAACGGTTCACGAAATCCACAAAGGTAAATTCCTTCAGTTTCATATAGGCTGTGATCGAAGCTGCCAGTGCTCCAAGATCAGAAACCATATCATTTTCCGCCCACCTTATGGAGGAACTTGACAGAACAAACATAATCGGGCGCTTCGCTCTGCTGAGGACTCGCAAGGTCTCCGTAAACTCTGGACTATTCCTTATAATGTATTGGAATTCATCCAGTATTATGATTGCTTTCTC
>JBASOB010000724.1:0-23927 GCA_049657865.1 Mobilitalea sp. | reverse complement strand
TCATTACACTTACTAACGGTTGGAAGTCTAACGCATACTCTTCTAATAATATTAGCCTGTTTTCTTCATACCCATTTCTGAAATTAACTTTCCCGCAATCATGGATACACCAAGGCGATTCCTGTTTTGGAACACCTACTTCAAAGCCAGCTCTCTTAAACTCGAAAACCTGTGAAATGTCGTATAAGTGCCAGCCTTGAAATAAATCTTCGCGCCAGTCAACATCTTCTTGAGTAATCATGATGAAACCATCGATTCCCTCAACTTGTTCATAATCATTATGGACCTCTTCAAACGCTAGCAGACTCATTCTACCCGTGTGAGATTCATACACCTTACCAACATTTCTTTTCGACTCCCACCAGACACCATTTGAAGCAAGTTTTCTTGCGCCAGTCAGGCCTATAAGACCAAGTTTTTGATTGTTTTGAAATAGATGTAACACATCAAATATAAAGTTCTTGTTAATAATTAAGGTATCCTGATGCAAGTACACCTTATACTTAGCATTGGAACTTTTCATAGCTGCATTGTAGCCTGATGCCATACTTTCCGCTTCTCTTACATCGATTACATCAAGCTCAAACCCATCTGGTATAGGAAGGGAGTGGATATATCTTAGTGATTCTTCAAAAAGACGTTCGTCATTCACACAACAAATAAAACATATCTTGTTTTTATTCACTTATATCCCTCCATTATTTATTTTCAATTGCCTCAGTCAATTCTCTCACTGTAGTGGCTAAATTGTCATCTTCGGTTGATATTTTTTCCAAATACCCCTTTGCTATTTCAATTTCACCATATTGCACTAGCACAAAAGCAAGGTTGTATAAAGTACCTGCATCTAAAGGATCAATGTATAATGCATGCTCTAGTAACGGAATCACCATCTCATACTGCTCTAGGTGAAAGGCAGTGACGGCAAGCTGGTTCAGCACCTTCACTTTATGGATAATATTTTGATCCAGTGAAGCAGCTAGTACAACCAAATTCTCTTCATTTTCAACTAACCAATCTAAAACTTGGTTAACACTTTCCTCGAGCTCAACATCGTTTTCAATACGTCTCAGCGCATGCTTTATCTCTTCATTTTGAAGCTCTAAACCTTCTAATTCAGTAACCTTAGCTTTTAACTCATCTTTGAATTGTTTGATGTCTTCCGTTGGATTCTCTATTTTCTCTAACCAAGTAATAGCTGCATGATACTCTCCTTTTGCTTCATGTATAACGGCCAAATTATATAAAGTATCCAAACTGAATGGATCGATTTCAATAGCCCTTGATAACAACTCTAATGCTATATCATATATTTGAATATTATAGCCATGAATTGCAAGTTTATTGAACATTTCAATCGGATATTCAGTTTGTGAAAGTATAGATTGGATTAAATCTGCTGTATCTATACTGAACAATTCTCTTAATTTCTCATGACTTGGATTATCCAAGATTTCCTGAACTTGCATATCTAACGCTTCTTTCTTCATGAATGTTGAACGCACATAAAACCTGCCAATTCTAAATATTTCCTCATTTGCATCAGCAATCTTTTGATCATAAACCTTTATGTAGATATCCAAATCACAATGTTCCTCGCCAATACTCAAAAGAGGCTTCACCTGTTCAAATCCTGCTGAATGGAAATCCAATTTGACTTCATCTAATTCTATATACTGTGATTCCTTCTTTCCTGGTCTTTCTTGCAAGAAATGATTCGTTGAACGATTGTAAAGAAGATTCGGTAATACGGAAATTAATACACCGTCTTTTTTTAAATAAGGTGTAATCTGCTTTAAAGCAACATCAATTGTAGAATTGTCCCTCATGTTAGAAATAATAATGACATCAAAGAATTCCTCGGAATAAAGTTTTTCCAACTCCGTTACGGTTGCAAAGGTATTCACTAAATTAGATGCATACTCTCGTTCTTTATCATGACACTCAACACCATACAGTTCAGCATTCGGATATTTATATTTCACCTTTAGTAGGGTCCCGCCACATCTACAGCCAATTTCTAACACTCGTATTGGCTTATCTTCATGCTTGCTAATCATCAGCGCAACTGGTCGATCAATGTACTCCGCGGAATCCGGGTCATAGTTCCACTTTTCAATGTATTTATTATAATTTGATTTCAAAATTGTCCCGTAGGAAGAGTTTTCTTTAAATGACACGCTTCCAAAATGATGAATAAAGGTATCCTTACAAAACAAGAGACGATATCCAGCATTTCTAATTCTCAATGAATAGTCATTGTCTTCATAGTTCCCTGGAGTAAATCTCTCATCTAGATACCCTATTCGATCGATAACAGTTTTTTTTATGAGCATACAGTAGCCAACAAGCTTCAAGCGATCTTCCCACTTTTTCGGGTCGCTAATATTATGATTGCGAGCAAACACTTGCATCTCGTCCAAATCTTTATAGTCAGTGTGCATGTTTTGAAAATAGGTAATATTATTCGTTATAGCTCCAACAGCACCAATACTATCGTCACTTAACAAAGCAGTTCGCAAATTCGTTAACCAATTTTCTGTTACTACCGTGTCGTTATTTAAAAGGAGAACGCTATCACAGTCTTTATCAATAGCTTCAATTCCTTGATTACACGCTTTCGGAAAGCCTAAATTTTCAGCATTAATAATAACTTTCAAGTCATTTTGAGAAGAAAGCCATTTTGGCGTATCGTCTGAAGATGCGTTATCAACAACAATGATTTCGTATGAATCCTTGTTAGTAAATCTTAGAATACTATCAATGCACAATTTTGTGTATTCCAACTTATTAAAAGTTACAATGACAATGCCTGTTTTCATTTTATTTTCCTTCCAATTCAAAGAGGTATTTCACTACTTTGATTATCATACTATATTTCGGTATGATTTGATATAAACTTAATAGGAAAATATCGTTACTTAATTTTTCTTTGAGCCTATTAATTGCTACACTAATTATAGCACTGGAGGTTTTTAACTTGAAGCTAAAGCCATCTGGGAACTCACCGGCATAGCCGGAGGTTTATTTTTTTGCTCATACAAAAAAAGACCAGCAGATTTCTCTACTGGTCTATAGTCAACTTTCTGCCACTTCTAATCTTTGGGCGTAAAATAGCCGTATGATATAATATTTGATACCTTACAAGTGCCAATTTTAAGTCATTTATTTATCCAGGCTCTTCATCGTTGGGAAATCATACCTGATACTGTAAATCCTTTTATATGTCTTTATTTCCTTATTTCATGCATGTTCTGTTTTTCTTCCAATTCATTATTCTTTACAATTCTTTATAAATGGTCATATATCAGTCGTAAGTTGGTCGTAAATGTTAATCTGTGTCTTTTTGTTGCCTCTTTTTCTGTGCTTTGAATAATCCTCGAGAATTGTCTTCATCTGCCCTTCAACATCTCTATAAATAGATTCCTCGCAATAGCTCTACGCCTTGATCTCTATCAAACGGTAGTCTCATCTGCAGAAGTTGAATTTCACTTGCATCCAACACACTGATATCATCAATAAACTTATGTATGCTTTCTTTTACAAGTCCGGAAGATTCTACTCTTGTCCCTGCTGTTACTATCTGTAGAAGTCTAAACACATCATACTTATGCTTTTTTATATCTTTTTCATTTACATGCTCCCCACTGACTTTACGATCCACCAAATTAATCCACGCGTACATTTTGAACGGGATTAAATGCTCAACACCGAGAACCCCTATACCATCTACTACTTTACGTCCTGACATCATAAAATTATAGAAATCATCGTTTAGTAAAATGGCTGACAAACTAGAAGTATCGTCATCTATGTAAAGTGGAATTATTCCCTCTTCTACTTCCAGATGATATCCTGTTTTTCTTGAAAACAGCTCTATTCTTGTAGGATACCCCAGTTTCCCTTCCGTAAAACGATAGAAATGCATATTGTCATCATTTTTCCATCCGCATCTATATCCGCCTTCCTTTATGTACTCCCAAAATACAGATGCAAACTCCGGGAAATTATCTTCCATAATAAGAATCATATCAATGTCATTTGTTGCACGAAAAGAGAGGTCTGCCTCTGACAACAGAATATCGCAGGCAGTTCCTCCAATAATTGTATAATAGTCTGTATAATTATTAAATTTTTCTCTAAATGTATCTATTTCAGGTACCATTACAAATCCTCCAACAATTCATCTATGCACATCTCTATTCTTTCATCCTTCGCATCTTTTAAAGAACATGCAAGTGACACAGAATCCACCTTACCACTCCTTGCGAAATAGGTTGGATCATATTTCCACAACTGCAGCTTTACACACTTCTCTTGATCTGCAAAACGAATATCCACCTTCACAAGCTGATCTACTAGTTCCGCCCCTTTATATATGGCATACTCTTCTATTCTTGGCGGATTCAGACTGGAATCCAGACTAAGAGCACTCTCCCCTGCTTTATATGCTACTGAAAGCCTATCCTCCCACTCCACTTCCATTACCTTCTGAACCGGATTAATCAAATATTCTCTTGCTTTCTCATAATATTCTTTTCTAGAATAGTTTCTTACAATCGTAACTTCTTTTCCAGATTTATTTTGCAGTATTAGTCCCATGCTTTCGAGTTGGGCGGTTGCTCTGGTAATTGAGGTTTTTGTTAGATTCAACCTTGTTGCAACTTCACTCTTCAAGAATCCTTCCTCATTAGCTTGATGCAAAAGTTCTAAGAATACCATTTGTGTTGCCGGCATCATTTTGTCTACTTTGACGCTTTGTTTCCGATATACATCCTGCAAAACAATTCCAATAAAAGGTAAAAAAACATTCCCCGGAAAATCAACAAATGGAATTCCGTTATTCAGCATTGCGTTTCGCATACCAACACTGGTTATCTCCACTATATATGCAACAGGCATTTTTAAAACTTTCTCATATTGAACGCATTGCTTTCTCATAGCACTTATCGAAAGATCCTGTTCCTTTGCGATGTCTACCAACGCAAAACATGAATCATACATGCTTATAATCTCAATTTTGCGCATTGCCATAAAAATTGGCAAAGGAAGATTTTCTTTATTCTCCTTGGTTTCTACCTTGCATCCAAAAAACTTTTCAAATTCTTTTTTCATGACACGCCTTCTTTTGTAACATATTTTTATATATAGTAACATGTTTTATGTTATTATGCAATATTTTGTGTTACTTTTAATCAATCCGTATCAAGGTTTACCGGTTACATTTTAAATATTTGAAATTTTACGACGGTTTTTACAATTGTTTTCACTCATATTCCATGATTTCCACCATTTCTATTCTGTATTCCGCCACAACTTGTTTGTAAAGTATTCTATATACAAATTGCCGCAAACTGCGGCAATTGTAAATAACAATTGTAAGTGCTCATTCAACAGCAGTCCTTTTGGTTTGGATATACTTTACCTGCTACATAAATTATACTCAATAATTCTTATCAAAATTCGTATATGTTTCATGAAACAGAGCTGTAAAATAACTCCCACATTTTCTGATGATGTTTGAATCCAAAGTATAAGAGATAAGCTCCGTCTTGTTAATGATGCAAATCGGACAGTATCTTCTATCCTGTACACTTAGTGATTTATCTCAAATTCTTCATTTAGTTCTGCAACCGAATGTGCATCTATACCTTCTATGGTTTTTACATCACAGGGTACCAGGTCCCAGAATTCCTGTTTATACTGTTTTCTCCTAATAGATGATTCATTAATCTCCAGTAGAACCCCCTTATCTTTCGCGGCATCAATAATCTCTTTTGATAATTCTGTCATAGATTCATCCCATTCAGTCTTTCTACGAAAAATCCTATCAGGATGTGCCACGGCAGAAAAACAACCCGATTTTATTCCATACAAAATTGCTTTACCTAAGCCAAGATACTCACAGTACTTCTCTTCCATTGAAAAACTATAAACTTCAGGCTCTACTTCATAAAAATGCTGACCGAGAATCATTAGCTCTAGTCCTTCCATTTCTATCAGTTTCTTGTAATAGGCCCGAAAGCTTGGCAAATATTCCGTCTCCAAACCAATCTTTACATCAATAAGCTTCATATATTTCCTTTTAAGAAAATTTAGTGACTGGATGTATTCCGGCAACTGCTCTATGTCCATTCTGTTTCTAAAAGGATTCCCCGGAAAAGGGCAGTGATCTGTAAACACAATCTTTGATGCACCCATCCTCAATGCTGCTTCTATATAATCTTCATCCGTATCATCACTGGCATGTTTACACCTTGAGGTATGTACATGAAAGCATTCCTTCATAGTCGTCGTAATAAATTGCATTTTCTCATGCTGCATTTTTATGGTTTCTCCTTAAAATTAGAACAAATGCCCTATACCAACCTAAAGATTAATTAAAATATATGTTGCTCCCTTGTCGCGTCGGTTAATTCAGATGTAACATCAATCGCCCTCCGCCAACACCTTCCGTCTGTAAATCTCATTGTAGTCAATGAGCTCCCTAATACTTACAGGAGTGTAATTGTTAATCATGCATCCTGCATTTAATGCATGATCAAATCCGGCTATAATTTTCCGTGCCTCATCATCCTTGTTGTTATGGATATGTCCATAGATGTGCCATGATCCACTCCTTATTGGCTAAAGTATTGCCTCAACCTTCTTTATCATCTCGCGCATATCCTGCTCCCAGTACCTCTGTTCATTGTAAAATACTGTTCCTATGGATCCTTGTATCTGCCAATTCTGAGAAGAGCAGAACACCACTGGAAGCTTTATTCCTTTCTCTCGCAGATGTTTCAGCGTCTTCTCTCCTGCCTCCGTGTCATCCTTACCAAAGAAGTTAAAATGCATATCGCATACCAACAGGTCATATGGCTCACCGGCGACTTCCGCCTGCTCAATTTCTTTTATTCCCTTTTCTGCATTATCCGCAAGAACAATCAATCGGATCCCTTCAGACTCTAATTCTCTTTTGATGGCTACATGTTTAAGAATGGTATCCTCGATATTGATCACCTTTTTTATCTTCATAATAAATCCTCCATACCTTAAGTATATTGCATATGTGATCGCTGTTTCATGCCCTGATTTTATAATATCATAATAACAGATCTATTTGCATAATAAAGTAAACTGTTAGTTTACATATGCCTGTGTTCTCCAGGGATCAGATATTGATATTATCCATAAATAATCGGTCAAAAGGATTATACTCATGAAGGGTTTATCAAATATTCAGAATCTCCTTTTCCGTTATAATCTTTCCATCTTTACTCTTGGTCTCTTGCTGTACCTTTATGCACCAATAACTTTTATTGATGGTATCATATTTTAGTAAAGGTATCATCCCACTATAATTTGTATTCCCATCAATAAAGTAATGACTTTTATTATCCCAATAAATATCGGTAAACGTTCTATCCTTAGCTAATGAGCTTGCACTGACATGTCCTGCAATAATATCCTTATAGAATTTCCCAAAGGTCGCTGGGTATTTACTGACAAAAAGTTCTTCCGGTGTACCCCATTGCCAAAATTCCTCAGCATCTTCGTCTAGGCCTGCATGTACAAATATCTGATCTTCGGTTTCATAATAATAAGGCAGGCTCTTAATCCATCGAATCAGTTCGCTGTGATTACTCAAAATATCCTGTTTTATAATCGGTATACATTTTTCGAAAACAGAAAAGTAATTGTTCGCTCTGCTTTGGTTGATATGGATAGAGATTGCAGTTTTTGTATCGTAAGAAATAAAACTGTTTATTGTTAAGAAGTCCTTATCCGCAGCCAGCCATTCAATCGCTTGAATATCTGAGTCCCTCACTGAAAGGAACTCCAAAAACATATATTCATGATTCCCCATAAGCGTTATTACCTGTTTCGGATATCGTTCGGTCAGTTCTTTAATTCTATACAATACCTTACAACTATTTTTGCCGTAATCGATATAATCACCACAGAAAATCAACTTATTATCTGTATTTGACAAATCAATCAGACATAGAATTTCTTCCAATGGTTCTAAAAAGCCATGAATGTCAGAACAGGCATAAATAAATGGCATAATTGCATCTCCCTTTGTCTATAATAGATTTTTCAGATTGCAGAAAAGAATACCTGCGCAACTTTTCTAATGTGTCAATTATCTCAAGCATTTTATAATCTCTATATGATAAAAGTATTTTCATCTTACTTTCTGGATCCAGAAGCTTCCACTTCATCGCTACGATATAGCGCTTGAGATCAATTTCAGTAGCAAATACATTATCTTAAAGATATAGCTCCTCATACTCCTCAAATAATATGGTTATCTGATCAATATATTTATCACAGTGATAGTGTCCTAAGAACCATCGCTCATATTGTAATCGGTCTTCAATGCTATCTAGCCATTGCTCTGTTGACTTATCTACAAACAACGGATTGATCCCCGGAATAAACTCTTCACTTGGTTCATACTTTAAAGGAGATGTATGCGTAAAGACATAATCGACCTTCCAATTCACCTTATCAAGTTGCTTTTCCACATATGCCTGAATGTTCTCATCCGGCTGCTCATTCTCAAACCATGGCGCGCCACCCTGTAACCGACTCATTTTATCGATGCTGTAGGCACCGCCTATGACGATTGCGCTTCTCCCATCGAAATCATAGATTTCTCCATCCTTTGCAAAAATCAGATTGGGATAATTCTCCTCCACATATACGACACCTCCATTCCATTCCTGTTCCTCATAGGAGTCGATCATGTCCGGCCGTTCTTCATGATTTCCGTAGATTAAAAACAATTTACAAGGCAACAATGATAATTCTTCCTTTAATTCGTTATCTGATTCATCAAGGTAGTAATTGATTCCTGCATCTCCGAGAATGACAACAATATCATCACTTGTTGTTCCATACTCTTCACAAAAGTTAAATATTCTTTCGAAATCTCTGTGCGTATCCCCTGTAATATAAACCATCAAGTACCTCCCGAATTCTATTACTTGAGTAAATATGGGCGTCACCGCCCATACTCCTCGACGGAACCGTACTTGCCCTATTAAGGCATACGGCTCTTCACATCATATTTAAATCATCTATAAAATAAGCTAATGTTTATTGTCGGTTCTAATAGTGGAAATGTTTTCAACAGTCCATTATAAAAGGTATCTAGAGTATAACTTCTCCTTTGACTTCTTCTATTTAGCCACTTATATAGCAACCATTTAACTGCGTTTAGATAACTTTTCACACCATTTGTATTATCGGTTACCCCATAATACTGATAATGCCCTCTAAGCTTCTGATTTATTTTCTTAATCATTTCACCAACTGGCATTACCCGATTATACTTAATCCACTCTTTCATTGCTTTCACTTTGCTTCGAAACTTCTTCTTGCAAGTCATAACTTTACATCGAAAGAATTCCCCTTTGCCATTTGTGCTACAGTAAAATGTAAATCCCAAGAAGTCAAAAGTTTCGGGTTTTCTTAATCCTCTGTTTGCTCTGTTTTGCCTGGCAAACCTCCCGAATTCTAGAATTTTCGTTTTCTCTAAGGCTAATTCTAATTCATACTTTGCAAATCGTTCTATTAACCTTTGATAAAACGTTTCTGCTTCCCATTTGTTTTGAAAGCAACATACGAAATCATCACAATACCGAATTAAATACGCTTCTCCCTGACATTGACGTTTTACTATCACATCAAACCAGTTGTCCAATACATAATGCAAATACACATTCGCAAGTATTGGTGACGCTCCATTTCCCTGTGGTGTGCCTTGTTCACTTTCAAAATATTTACCATCCTCCATGATACCAGCTTTTAGAAATTTACTTATTAACTCTATGAATTTCTTATCTGCTATATCATGCTCCAAGAACTTTATTAACCATTCGTGGTCTACGTTATCAAAGAAACCTTTTATATCTGCTTCCACGATGTAACTGACTTTGTGGTATTGCACATCTTCTATGATTTCTCTGACCGCTTGATGACAGTTCCTATTCGGTCTGAACCCATAGGATTCATTGTAGAACTTCGGTTCGTATACCATTGTTAGTATCTGTGCTATGATGTTTTCTACTAGCTTATCTTCATAGCAGGATATTCCTAATGGTCTCATCTTGTTGCTTCCATCTTTTGGAATATACACTCTTCTTATAGGTTCTGGCTGATAGCTTCCGTTTATCATTCGTTTTACTAAATGATTTACGTTTGCATCTAGGTTAATCGCATAATCGTCCTTTGCAACTCCATCAATCCCTTTCGCTTTCTTTCCATCCATTTCTTTATGGCTGGCTATCAGCGTCTTTTCATTGATATAGGATGCAAGATTTTGAACCTTTCCATCGTTTCTAGCCTTTTCTATATTGAATTGTATTCCAAGTAACTCGTTTATCATGTTCTTCAGCTCTCCAGTCTGCAAAATAATTCGTCTACTTGAAGCTATGTTGTGCTAACCCCTTCCCTCCATCTGTTTTCACAGGCTTCTTCGGTACTATGAGTTAGTCGGACTTCCTAACATGCATTTGCTTATCTTACTCGTTTCCTCACTTGACTTCGCATACTGGTTTCAGACATGTTAGGACCTCAGCTGTTCTAATAGCATACTTTTCATCAAACTCGCCAAGCCCTATGACCCCGGAAGAGTTATATAAATCTCACCAATGCGACTTATATAATGTTGTCTGCTACCAAAATAATAGTATCGACCTCTTCATTTAGATAATTATTTCGTGGCTCAATCGCTTCACTTTCGTTTCGGCTCGTTTGCTCCCTGTCCTACGCTTAAATCTAACATTACTGTTTCGACTCCAAGGACTCGGTACAGGTGGTTGGTTAAACCTTTCCTGATAGGATTTTCCTACTGTATGTTAATAGCTTACTAATGAAACAGAATTGCTTCCGATTTCAAGAGGAAGTAACACGCTTTTGCGTGCTGCTTCGCAGCTCGCACTATTCAAGTCATTATAACATAAAATCGTCTATGAATTTCATTTAAAATCAGTATCCTACCCCCCTGGTAGAAATATCAAGGTATTAAGCTCTTATAACTTTCATTTATATGTACAGGACTCTCTATGTGCTCTTTATAATTGAATGCTTCTTGTAACTCAGTACCTATGCATATCCTTTTTCTATAACTATATAAAATTCATAAACATACAATTCTATTGGTTATACCATTATGCTTTTATGTGGGTGTATGTTTCTCCTATAAATTTAATCTCACCATACCAAATCCTATTTAGTTCAACCCACGGTTTTTTGATGTTTGACCTGAGTAATCAAACATTATTTCATGATTTACCGAATTGTTTCCTATACATTTTGAATCCTTTTAAATATCTAAATAAGTCCTTTTCTTGATGTTTTAACTCTACTTAATCAGCAAATTAGCAAATATGCCCCTGCTTCTTCTCTACAGTTGCTTCTACGTAGACATCCCTCATGATTGAGATATATCTGCATGTCCCAAAACTTATTGAATAATCTACAAGGGTAATAATACTAGAAATAGATAAGTGAAAACATACCGCCGCGATAAATAAAAAAAGAAACGTTCCCTGCTTCCTAGGTCACGCTTCTTTAATCTTTATTTATTCGTATATATCCGCCAGACATTTGCATTTGCCATATCCCATACTTCTTTATTACTAGATAAAGATTCTATTTCACCAGTTTCAACATCAAGCTTAAACGCGTTAAATCTGGTTGGATATAAAAACGTAAGTTTATACACCTCTTGCAAGTGCATGTTTTCGATTATTACATCCGTTCCTCTTGCAATTTCAATAATCGAATACAACGTACTGCCATGGCATGGAAACAACTCATCAATGTATGAGCTCGGTTTATTGTGTATAAGAAACATATTTAAGGATTTCTTAGCACGAGTCATAGCAACATAGAACAAGCGTCTTTCTTCTTCCTCATTCTCAACGCAATCTTCTTCGGTTCCTTTGTCGCATGATCCTGGAAACATTCCATTATACACATCTATAATATACACTGTGTCATACTCAAGACCTTTACTTGAATGCACAGTTGATAGAACTATATTTGCTTCTTTATCTTCAAGATTCTTAATTTGTCGCTCGAGCGCATACAAATGTTCAAGAAAAGCATGTATTGATTCATCATTCCTTGCTAATGCTACTAGCAATTCTACATAACCCGAACTCATTCCTTTTTCCGAAAGGTACTTCGAATAACCATTATTATAAATATGAGTAATGGCATCTGAAGGTTGCATATCTACAACAGATTGAACTTTATACATAAAGGCCTCGGCTTTATCACCATCATTACGATAGCCATATGTAAGCCATGCACTCAAGGCCTCATAAATGTTCTTTCCTTCATATTTTACCTTATTACATGCCCCATTTACATCTTTGGCATTAATATATACTCCACATTTATAATAAATTTGTTTAAACGAATTTATGTCTCTGTCATTCAATGCAAGATTTAAAAATGCTTTTATGTCTTTAACAACATGCTCATCAAAAAAATATATTTCTTCTGGTTTTCGTATTTTGAAGCTAATGTCATTTTTAAGGAAAATATCAATAATAGGAATTACACAAGCGTTATCTCTATACAAAAATGCCATCTGAACCTTATTTATTTTTGCCATATCAAGTAGCTTATTATATTGTTCTTCTCTTGTGGATGCCAAAATCTGTTGTACCTTTTCACCATGTCCATTTACAGCATGCATTTCTTTGGGAAATCGTTTCTTATTTTTTGATATAAATGAAGTAGCCAAGTCAACAATTTCAATAGTTGAACGGTAATTTGTTTCCAATTGTAATATGAAGGGGTTTGAATACTCGTTCTTGAAGTTTAAGAGAGCTTGTGGATATGCAGCTCTGAAACGATATATACTTTGATCCTCATCTCCAACCATAAAAATACTATGGTTCTTTTTAGCCAGGAGTTTGATTATTTCATATTGAATCTTTGATGTATCTTGAGCCTCATCCACACAAATAAACTTATATTGTTCTTGAATCTGGCTTAGTACCTCGCCTTTTTCATTCAAAATTTTGTGAGCATATACCAACTGATCATCAAAATCCATAAAACCACGTTCATACAAACATATGCAGTACTTACTGTAGATTGGTAGTGCATTTTGATTCCAAATTATTAAAGACTTTATCTCATCATCCTTAAGCATCATATTTTTAATGAACGCTATACTCGTTTCCGCACTCTTGACATCTCTTTCTGTCGGCCATTCATACTGATAGTATTCCTTATAAATGTCCTTAATTATTTTATTTTTTTCAGTATTGGGGATCATGGGTTTATGGTCTCCAAACCTCCGCACAGTTTCATCTGCCAGACTGTTGATAGTGCGAAACTGAACACCATCATTTTTTCCAAACTTCTTCGTATAACGATCTTTCATATCGCAAGCCGCATTTTTTGTATATGTAAGAGCCAAGATACTTTTTGCATTAATATGCTTACAGTTAATCATATATCCTATGCGTGTAATTAACACAGTTGTCTTACCACTTCCGGGAACAGCTAATACTAATGTTGCTCCCTCAACTGTTTGCACGGCTCTTTCTTGCTGAGGGTTTAAGCAAACATCATATTTCTTTTTAAATGCTATATACTCTTCATTTACTGTTATATCATTATGAACCGGTTCGGGGCACTTTCCATCAGAGCATTGAAAATACTCCAAAAAGTCTTCTTTACTATACCAACCTGACGCTGTAAATCGGCTGAAGCCTTCAGCTGCTGTATCGTACACTTTTATAAGGCATTTTTCACCTTCTTCATGTAGTTGTAAGAATAATTCTATTTGACCATTTTTAATATCATACCAATTAAAGGTATTACGTGGTCTTTTCCATTCTAAGACTATCCCCTCCGCATCAGTATCTTGTGTAATCTTACTTTCTTCACATTCTTCCACAAGGTCAAATACCCAAACCACCTTATATCCCAAGTCGTGATAAAATGCATTTCTTTTGTTAAATGTCTCCGTAGACATTGGGCTATGTTGAAACTCAATTATGGTCTTACCGATAAGTACGTCTGCCCTGTGCTTGATCTCGCCCAACTGCACAAGTACCTCTTGATTTTTAGTAGGAAATAGATTCTGCCAATCCCTATGCCAATCCGACATGTCATACTGGCCATCCCAAGAATCCATGCAGATAGAACCAGGAAAATGTGCAAAATAATGGTGTCTTTTTTCTCCACATCTCATCGAAAGCCTTTCGGTACATGCAGGGCAAAAATAATCCCTTCCTAGTATAGCATCATCAATATATACACGATTATTATCCTGGTCAATTGCTATATACATACAATCTACTCCTTTTCAAAATAAAACAAATCCTCAAATTTGCATTCAAAAGCCAAGCAAAATAGTGCTGCCAGATATGCTGTCGGACAGAACTGACTAGTTTCAATCGAACTAATTGTATTCCTCGATGAACCCACCATTTGGGCCAGTTCAGCCTGCGACCATCCTTTTTCGACCCTATATTCTTTTACTTTATTCTTCAATTTCAAATGCGAATTCATGCTACAAACAATGCTCCTATATATACGAAAATCATCAATGTTGCAAGAATCGCTTCAAAGATTCCTGTTACAACAAGCCACCACTTCTTAAGCTTAATTCCTTCATTAATACTTTGAATACCCACTACTGTAAAAAGAACTCCGCATAGTCCAAAATCGAACTGCTTTGTTACAATAAATTCACTCATTATCATCGCAATACATACAAGCATCCCGATATTAGCAGCAAGGTTATCACCTCTAAGAAGTGAATGCCGCTCGTATTCTTTTCCTTTGTTTCCATTATCTTGTGCTGATTTTAAAACATCTTCTCGATTCATATAATCTCCTACGTGCCAAGTTTTATTTACATTTCATATTATACTTATGCCAACAAAACTTGTCAATAGTTTTTGACAAGTTTTGTTGGCATAAGTATATAACAAGAACTAAATAATCCTGCGTCATCTTCTCGAATCATGTCCCTATAAATCTTATTACAAATATCTGCAAATAAGCAAAAATCCAGAGAATCCCCTGTTGAAAACATAAATCCTGAAAAGCCATCAATCTCATTGACATTAAAGCTCAGGCAGCTCTGAATCTGATACTCTTCCAGGAATGCTTCATAGACCTCATCGATTATAGGTAATGTTCTTTTACCAGCTTCCATCTTTGGCGTGGAAATATGGACTACACATCCATTTTCAGGCTCCGGTCTATAGGTTAAGGTCCGATTTACACCAACGGTCCTGTTATCAAAATCAAGATCATCCCAGGTAAGTGCTAGACATTCTCCAATTCGAATTCCAGTTCCGAGGGGAACCGTATTGGGCGCCATCCTCGATACTCATATTGCATTTTGAGGAAGTTCATGAAGGCTCGCTGCTGTGGAATCGTAAGGGTATGACGTCTCTTCTTTACCCATATATGGCTCTTCTTAATCTCCCCCATGACTCCATCAGATGGATTCTTTCGAATCAGATCATCCTGACAGCCATCTGGACGCGGGTTCTACACTGAGTTGATTACTTTAGTAATGTGTCGGATACACACAAACGCTCAAAACTCCCAGGAAATTTGGGTATATAAAAACAGGATAACCGAAGCTCCAGTTATCCAGCCTTATTAACAAGGAATTACATATTTTATTGTTCTTTGCTCTTCATCAAAAAATCGGGTAAATACTAATTAGGTTTATGATTGTTTGTCCCCTTCATCCCCGTATACTGTTTTATGAATACTAGTTTTTTCCCAATTGAATGTAATTGCATAATAAATATTTATCCCTATAAAATAACATAATAAATCGAATGGATCAGTAATTGCCTTTGGATTTATTACTGGAGCAAAATACTCCCAAATAACTCCTGCCATCATTCCTATAAGTAACAATATACTGTATGATTTAATCTCATTTTTTATCCATATGAAAATAACCTGGCAATACCCTAAGAAAAACAAGGGACAAACTAGGTCATTCAAATAGCATCTGCAAAACATAGTTAACGTCCCTGTTGTAATATCTTTCAACAAAACATTGTTTAAAATAAATACAATCAAGCAGATGCTCATGCTCATTATGTGTTTTTTTAATAAATTTTTCGCATTAACCGAATTATTCACAAACTTCATTATATAAAACAGATTATCAAAATAACAACTATAATTGCAAAAATACCTGCTATGATTTTCCACAAATTTTCTTTCATAAACAATTATTCCTCCTGTGTTGTATTGCCAATAGGCTCAATTATCCATTTGACCGTATAATGTTGTCCCATTTGTTCTCCAACGTTGACAACATATTGTTTCAATAATTCCTTTGCATTATTATGTGCCTGCGTAAGAATGCTATTGTCGTTTTCAGCATTGCTCTTCATTGTTGTTTGTGCCTCAGAAAATGCTTCTGCTTTTTCCGACGCTGTAATTTCTGTGAATTTTCCAGTATCAGCAACCATTTTACCCATAGATTCAGGATCAGCATTAATGTTGAGAATTTCTGCCTCTGGTACATATACTTGAACAACACCATTCTCATCAGGCTTATTTACCTGTACTTGTCCAACATCAATTCCAATCTCTACTATTCCATCATATTCAATCCAAAATTTCTTATATCCGTATTGGAACAAACCATACTTAAATAAACCATCTGGCTGTTTTTCATACTCCGCAACATCGTGATAATAACATCTTAATGTTGCCAATTCACAAATCTGGTTTACGGCAGAGAACTCCGCCTTATTTGGTTCTTCTCTCTTTAGACCTTCCCAAATATATATCCCTACACAAACAGAAGTAACAATTATTGCTGTTATCAATGAATTCAAAAATAATCTTTTAAAATCAAGCTTTGTTATCTCATTGTTCTTTTCCATAATTATCCTTCTCTCTTTAGTCCCAAATAATTGTATATTCTTGAGGAGTAACAATAGGTAGCAATAAGGCCTCAATAATTGACTTTAAGTTGTCTTCAGCCGATACTAATAGTTCGGATGATTCTTTAGATTCTGATAGTGCATCATTCTGACACGCAATAAGTGCATCCTTTAAATTCATATCTGCATCATTTGGAATAAATGATAAAGATTTTTCATCAACAGTATTTGAAGTAATATTTATTTCTGGTAATATTGGCTTTACTGTTTTGTTGTTATCATCAATATCAAATATAACTGAATTCATATCGATACCAGCTTTAACCGTTGCATTATAACGTATATAGCATTTTATTTTACTCTTTTTATCATCCTTATACACTTCAGCAATACCATTATAAGTAAATTGTGCTGTTGAAAGATTTGAAATATCAATTGCATCTGTTAATGTTGATGATGTTATAATCATAACTTCACCTTTATCAAATAATGATATTTGTTTAGCTCCAATTATCGATACCATCGCAATTAACCCTATCAAAAAAGGTATATACGTTATTATCTTTTTCATCCTTTTATCTCCATTAAACTATTTTATTTTATCCTAGTTTATTCACGACTACTCCATATCGGTGATTAGCAATGTTTTATTACAATATTTTCTTTCGTCATTGTTTTCACTTAAAAAGCGAAACCCAGACAACAGAAAAAGAGTTTCTACTTTGATAAAATGTAGCCACCACAACACACAGCAGCACGAAGGAGAAAACCTTATGTCTAGTTTATGTGCACTCCTTCTGAAATCAATTGTAATATTAAAGCAATTTTTGATAGAGTCGCTTTATCCTCCGATGCAGGTCTACTCTTACTTAAAGAGTGTTCTGATAAAAGAGTATATCTGCAAAATCGGTCTTGATAATAATTATTCCTACCTTTCTTTTTTTATAATGATTATTACCAAACAACATTTTGCTACTAATGGATGGCTTATACAAATAAATTATTGTTATACTTATTTAACATGATTAATAATAAATACTGACTTTGGAAACCTCTTCCTCATTATATCATTAATTACCCATATATTCCATGATAAAACATAAAATTACATATTATTTAGTTCAAAAAATTCTCACTTTGTCATTTTTGCATATATTACAATACTTACTACGTAGAATTTACGTATAATTTGACATTATTCGCCTTTAAGAATAAACTTAGAAGAAGTTAATTCATTAGTAAAAAATGAAATCAAACTATATATCCCTATATCCCAAATGGAGGCTGTACTACATGGCAAGTAAAACAGATGAGATCAGACAATATATCTTTAATATCTTAGAAAAAGCTAAGTCGGAAGGGTTTACAACGAAAGATATTCGTGCAGGTGAAATCCTAAAAGAAATGAACTTAGGAAATGTACCTGTGATTGTTTGCAATGCTATGCGGAGTATTCCATGCTTTGCTACCTACGATATCTTGTTTTCCCCTCCTAGCGGTAATAGTACCACGCTGCTCCACCGATACTATTTAGACGAAGTTAGCCCTGCCACTGATACTCTCAAATCAATGAATATCACTCAGCCGATTCCAAAATCAAGTATGAATCATCAGCGGCCCTTCCCAATTGTGTCATACAATATCGATGATCTTCTAAATAATGTTCTCACATTTTATAATAAGTTGAGCACAATTAATAATCACCGTTATCGTTCCTGGGAGCATTGCTATTCCTATTTTGCAAAACATCAAAATACAGTTAATGAAGAAATCATAGATTTGATGTGCCTGCATTTATCCAATTATTTAGCTAGTTGGGGTATGTTTCGTGGTGCAGCATTTTTACTGCAGAAAGATTACCGGATACACCTAGAAGTAGTTCGACTGATATTGAATGATCAATACCGCATATTAAGAACAAATGACATTCGGAATATCGATTATGATGAATACATAAAAAGAATTTTTGAGCTAAGCGAAAATATCACTGAGATATACCGCAATAAGACCACTGATTTTGAAAATGAGAACGGCAGAAATGCCTCAGACACACTAATAACAAAAATCCTACTTGGAGTATTCGGCTGTGTTCCCGCATATGACCGCTACCTCAAGGAGGGACTTAAATTTACGAAAATTGCTTCTGGTCAATTCTCTCCTAATTCAATTTCTCAACTATTGAATTTCTATGACCGCCATTACGATGCATTGGAGACTGTTCGCTCCAAGATCAGTGAAAATGGTGTTGAATACACACCGATGAAAATTATAGATATGTGCTTCTTTCAGCTTGGTTACGAACAAGATAAACAAAATTCAGCTTTTAAACATCAAAACGAGGTAGATAACCCATGCAAATTGGATTTATAGATTTTTCTAAAGAAGAGCGAAATAAGATTCTAGCCACTCTCAAGCTTCTTGGTACACAAACCGCTCTAGATGAACTTGGTATTGGTGTGATTCGTGATGCTTATGCTGACATCCTGTTCCCTGGTATCTCCACCATCCAGACTAGAGCCAAATATTTTGTACTCATTCCATATCTGTTTGAACGAGGAGCAAAACAGAAACTAGCAAGTGGAAAAGAACTGCAAAAATGGATTCATATGCAAGAGGATAGGCTCGTAGAAACTCTGGTACGTAACAGTCCAAGTGAAACAACCGGCATAATCGGGAAAAATGCACTTGCTCAAAAACGTACAGTTAAAATGAAGCCCTCCAGCATTTACTGGAACGGTTTGCGTACATATGAGATTATTCGGAACTCGAGGGTTTCCCTCAGTGCAGCCTGTAGTGCAGTCTGGTTTTTGGAACAAAAGAAAAAAGAAATGGAAAAGAAAACTGATGGTGAAACCTATGATGATTCCACCGCCGGTCAAGGTAATACAACTTTATTTTCACCGCTGAAACCGGAGGGCGCTTTTGAACAGTCTGCCTCCATTTCGCTGACAAGCAAAGAAGCTGAATTTTTAGCTAATCGAATCACCAAAGCTTTATTGTCAAAGAATTCGCTATTGTCATTTCTTATTAAAAATAAGCTAAAAGCTAACAGCTTCAATGACATACCTGTGAATATATTACCCGATGATTTAAAGAGGGATTATCTGTTGGCTAAGGATTTTTCCGATTTTATCATCGGTGCACATATCCGATATAACATCATCTTCTCTAACTATAACGATCAGGAGATGAAGAATGAATATACCGCGTGGCATGAGGAATTTATGAAACATCCTTTTGATGTTGATGCTATATTGAAACGTATCTCATGTAAAAATGGATCCGCGGATTTTTGTAAGGCCTTTCAGGAATGTGTGATCCGTGATGATACAAAAGCAATGGATGATCTTATTATAACAAGAGAAAAGTCTGTAAAGACAGACCGTTCAAAGCTTTGCAAACCGCAGGAATATCAATATAATTATGATCGCCCTGTGCATTATTATCGATTAGATTATCGTTTCAATACAGCACGTACCATAATTTCAGATATCATTGATGGATTGGAGGCATAATTATGGCAACTATGTTTGACACAGCCCATAATCGCTTAAGTTATAGTGAACTATTACAGCCGGATATCGGATTTCATTTAGAATTTGCAGTGGGACTAACCTATTCTCTCGACCTTGAAGCACTGCTTGGAGTTCCTGTAGCTCTTGGGTTGCTGGATGAGACCGATTCCGAGCTGATGCAAAGTCCCTTTTACCTACTAGAGGCGATCCGAAAAAGCAGTAATGACATTGCAATTTTTTGTAATGCCGGTGGTATTTCTCTCCCACACAAAATTCAGAGTGTATATTCTCTTTTGGAAAATAGTGTTTTTGAGGTAAAGTTAAAGAATAGAAAAAGCTTTCATCCGAAGCTGTGGTTTATTAAATATAGCAATGATGAGGGTCAATCTTATATAAAACTTCTTGTGCTTAGCCGTAATCTAACCTTTGATAATAGCATTGATCTGTGTGTAGCTATGCAGGGTTATATTACAAAGGTAAAACGAAATAAGAACAAGCCCTTGGCAGATTTATTAACCTTTGTTGGCGAGTATGCTGATAATGTGAAACGAAAAAGAATCGCTGAGCTTGCTGAAGATCTACTACATGTTAAATCGTTTGACCTAGATCACCCTTTTGAAGATTATGAATTTTATCCACTTGGTATCAACGGATATGAAAAAGAGAATACGGCACTGTTTCGCCAAAAGTACGATATTTTCGTTGTATCACCCTTTCTCAGTGATGATATTGTAAAAGAGCTGACGGATTGTCCTTACAGAAAAGTACTCATCACACGGAAAGCCTCTGTGACACCGACTGCAATGAACCATTTTGACAGCATTTACATCACAAAGGAACTCCTTAGTGATAATGAATCCGGCGTAAAACAGGATATCCATGCCAAGCTATATTTTACAGTAACAGAGAACGGCAATTATCTATACATTGGTTCTGCCAATGCTTCCCATAATGCATTTTACAACAATGTTGAATTTCTGTTACGACTGAAATACAAGCCTAACTGTGTAGGTTTTAAAACCTTTTTCAGTGATTTTATTCCAGATGACAATTCTCCTTATGAGAAGATAGAGAATGTTCCCGCCAAACCCGAGAGTGATAAGTTACAAGAGGAAATAGATAAAGCTTTCAAGGATGCGATTTATGCCATTAAATATGCTACTGTTATAGGAAACGACGGAATTTACGAGATAAATATTCATTCCAGAAGTTTCATTTCTAACAAAACCATAAAAATTGCCCCTTTACAGCGACTAGATTTACTTAATCAACTCAACACCGAAACCTTGCTACATGGGCTTCTTCTAAAAGAACTCAGTGAGTTTTACATATTAGACGTCGATGGGCAAAAAATTGTAATAAAAATCGAAACTAAAGGTATTCCAGCTGAGCGTGATGATGCTGTTTATAAAAGCATCATTGATACAAAGTCAAAATTCATGTCCTATATTTCTTTTATGCTTTCGGAGGATTATTCGACCGGTGCATTCGAAGAAACGGAATCTCTTCACTTATTTCAAGATTACAGCATAGGTGATAATTCTTCTCAATCGTTAGCTGCAATCTATGAGAAAATGTTAAAAGCACTACATCAGAATCCGTCACGTCTTAAGGATATTGCTGATGTTATAAAGCGTCTGGATCAAAGCATTGTAAGTCGGGAATTTATGGATATGTATCAACAGTTTGAACTTGTGTTAAGGAGACGAAAGAAATGAACCCAAAGGATTTTCAACAAGCTACAGCCGACCGAATACTAAAGGTCTTTCGAGAGGGACAGCATCGCATCCTGCTTGCCGATGAGGTAGGGTTGGGCAAAACTATCATTGCGCGAGATGTCATCCGGCAAGTTTCCGAATGGCATAGACTAGAGAAGAAGGATGATCATTTTAAGGTGATCTATATTTGTTCAAATATTAATATCGTAAATCAGAATTCAAAAAAGCTGGGTATTCATGACCTTATGAATATCTCAGAAAGCCGCCTTTCCATGCAGCATCTAAAGATTTATCAGAACAAGGGGAATAATCACAGTTATGAACAACTCATCCCATTAACACCAGCAACCTCCTTCACCATGACCTCCGGCTGTGGAAATCAGGAGGAACGGGCGCTTATGTATGCTCATATAAAACGACTACCAGTTTTTAGTTCCTATATTTCAAAGTTATATGATTTTCTTGCATACGATGCGGAAAAATACTGGAGATTTTATATCGATAAGTATGAAAACGAAGTAATAAATTGTGAAGCAAATGGAAGTAATTATATCCGTGAAATGTCAGATTTACTCTCCCTCAAGCTACAGGAGAGTCATGAGTTGGTTGATAACATCATTTCCAACTGCGCCTCTCACAGCAGTTCTAAAAAGGCGGAGAGTCGTCCACTGATAAATGTTCTGAGAAAAATATTTGCACAGATTAGTCTGGAAAAGCTGGAACCGGATCTTGTAATTATGGATGAGTTCCAGAGATTTCGTGATCTAATTTCTCCTACCGATGATGAGCAGGGAATGCTGACAAAGCAATTCTTACAAGACACAAATACAAAGGTTCTCCTCCTTTCTGCCACTCCGTATAAACCTTACTCAACACTGGAGGAAATCAGCCTAGATGAAAATGCCGAACATTATAAAGAATTTATGGAAGTAATGAAATTCCTCTTTTACGATCAGTCAAAATTAGTAAGCTTCCATCAGGTATGGAAAGATTATTCCAATTCTCTTTGTGAACTCAACACAGGTAATATCACCCTATTGCTGGCACAAAAAAATTCTGCCGAAGACTCATTATATCAAGGAATTTGCCGCACTGAACGTTTAAATAGCGGCATCATCGATGATAGTGCCGCCAGGGAAGTCTCGATTTCTACCGGTGATATTTTATCCTATTCAGAAATGCAGACTCTGTTGGATGCAATTAACAAAGACAGCAAACGTTCTCTACGATATCACAATGTTCCGATGGATTATATTAAATCTTCCCCTTACTTACTCTCCTTTATGGAAAGCTATCAACTAAAAAAGGAAATCACCGACTATTTTAAACGAACAAAAAAGTTTGATCTAGTAACAAACACAAAGTATCTTCTCATTAAGAAAAATGCAGTTCACAACTACCAACCAATTGCTGCAAATAATGCTAGATTTGAGAAACTGAAAGATGTAATATTTGCAAATGGAAAAAATGGAGCAGAAAATCTGCTCTGGCTTCCACCATCGAAATCATACTATACTACCGGAAGTATTTATGACAAAAACAAGAACTACTCTAAACTTCTTGTTTTTTCATCTTGGGAAATGGTTCCTAGAATGATCTCACTTATGCTTTCCTATGAAGCAGAACGCCTAACAATAGGCAAACTGTTTCACGGAGCTAATACCAAACGGGGCAGAGGTTACTTTGCTAGTAAAGAGGAACGTCGTTATGGTATTACCAGACTTAAAAATGAAACTGATGAAATCCTCTGCTATGTGTCACGAACACTTGCCAGAATCTATCAACCAGATAACTAT
>JBASOB010000723.1:0-37160 GCA_049657865.1 Mobilitalea sp. | reverse complement strand
GTGTTGTTTCCCGCGTATTACCAGTAGAAGATATGCCTTTCTTGCCAAACGGCAGAGCACTTGATATCGTTCTTAATCCACTTGGTGTACCTTCCCGTATGAATATCGGACAGGTACTTGAAATCCATTTATCCTTAGCAGCAAAAGTTCTTGGTATCGATATTTCAACACCAGTATTTGATGGTGCAGACGAGTACGATATTATGGATACCTTGGAAATTGCGAATGATTATGCGAATACCACTTGGGAAGAATTTAATGCAAAATATAAAGATTCTTTGGATGAAGTTCTCATGGATTATCTTGAGAAACATCCGGAACATAGAGAAGACTGGAAGGGTGTGCCAATTAACCGCGATGGTAAAGTAAGACTTCGCGATGGTAGAACCGGAGAGTATTTTGATGGCTCAGTAACCGTCGGATTTATGCATTACCTGAAACTTCATCATTTGGTTGATGATAAGATTCATGCTCGTTCCACAGGACCTTACTCCTTAGTAACGCAACAACCTCTAGGTGGTAAAGCTCAGTTCGGTGGACAGAGATTTGGAGAGATGGAAGTTTGGGCACTGGAAGCTTATGGTGCTGCTTATATCCTTCAGGAAATCTTAACTGTTAAATCAGATGATGTTACAGGACGTGTTAAGACTTATGAAGCTATTATTAAAGGTGAGAATATCCAGGAACCTGGTATTCCAGAATCCTTTAAGGTATTGTTGAAAGAACTCCAATCCTTAGCAC
This sequence comes from Mobilitalea sp., assembly GCA_049657865.1. Lineage (GTDB taxonomy): Bacteria > Bacillota > Clostridia > Lachnospirales > Lachnospiraceae > Mobilitalea. The sequence continues at coordinate 36,419 of JBASOB010000723.1, read as the reverse complement.
TTGACGTTACAGTTCTTGATGAGAACGGTAATGAAGTGAAAATGACAGAAAGCATCGATTACGGTGATTCTGACCTGACTCCATTAATTGAAGGCGATAGCAACTTCAGGTATGATGAAGGCTTTGAAGAAGCCGGATTCAGTCCAGCAAATATTGAAGACGTAGAAACTGATGTTTTTGATGTTTACGAAGAAGAATCGGAAGATATCTTGGAAGATGGAATTTACGAAGACGAGGAAGAGGAAGAACCTGCAGAAAATATTTGTCCTAATTGTGGCGCCGTCGTTACAGAAGGCAGCAAAAAATGTAAGGCTTGCGGGCAGACTTTAACCATTAGGGAATAGTAAATGAACGAAGGGAGAGCCAAAGGATGTCTGAAATAATGAGTAACAATCAAGAGATAACCTATGACGCAATAAAAATTGGTTTAGCTTCACCTGAAAAAATCAGAGAATGGTCCAAGGGCGAAGTTAGAAAACCAGAGACGATCAATTATAGAACATTAAAACCGGAAAAGGATGGTTTGTTCTGTGAAAGAATCTTTGGACCTAGCAAAGACTGGGAATGCCATTGCGGTAAATATAAAAAGATTAGATATAAGGGTGTTGTTTGTGACAGATGTGGTGTTGAAGTAACTAAGGCTAGTGTTCGCCGTGAAAGAATGGGACATATAGAACTTGCAGCACCAGTATCCCATATTTGGTACTTTAAGGGTATCCCTAGCCGTATGGGTCTTATCCTTGATCTATCTCCAAGAACCTTGGAAAAAGTATTATACTTTGCTTCTTATATCGTACTTGATAAAGGTCACACTGACTTATCTTACAAACAAGTATTAAATGAAAAAGAGAAACAGGAAGCAATTGAAAAATATGGTTATAACAACTTCCGTCTCGGAATGGGTGCAGAGGCAATTCAAGAATTACTTCAAGGCATCGATCTTGAGAAGGAATCAAAGGAATTAAAGAAAGGCCTTAAGGATTCCACAGGCCAAAAGCGTGCAAGAATCATTAAACGTCTTGAGGTAGTGGAAGCATTCAGAGAATCCCGTAACCAGCCGGAATGGATGGTCCTTACAGTTATCCCGGTTATTCCTCCGGATTTAAGACCTATGGTTCAGTTAGATGGTGGACGTTTTGCTACCTCTGATATGAATGATTTATACCGTAGAATCATTAATCGTAACAATCGTCTAAAGAGACTACTTGAACTTGGAGCTCCGGACATCATTGTACGTAATGAAAAAAGAATGCTACAAGAAGCAGTAGATGCTTTAATTGATAATGGTAGAAGAGGAAGACCGGTAACCGGACCTGGAAATCGTGCTCTCAAATCTCTATCTGATATGTTAAAGGGTAAGCAAGGACGTTTCCGTCAGAACTTACTTGGTAAACGTGTTGATTATTCTGGACGTTCCGTTATCGTAGTTGGACCGGAACTTAAGATTTATCAATGTGGTTTACCAAAAGAAATGGCAATTGAATTATTTAAACCTTTCGTTATGAAAGAATTAGTAGCAAAAGGTACCGCACATAATATCAAATCCGCTAAGAAAATGGTCGAAAGACTTCAGCCTGAAGTTTGGGATGTCTTAGAGGAAGTCATCAAAGAACATCCGGTTATGCTTAACCGTGCACCTACCCTTCATAGACTTGGTATTCAGGCATTTGAGCCGGTACTTTGTGAAGGCAAGGCAATTAAACTTCATCCATTAGTATGTACCGCTTATAATGCGGATTTCGATGGTGATCAGATGGCTGTGCATTTACCTTTATCCGTAGAAGCACAAGCTGAGTGCCGTTTCTTACTTCTTTCACCAAACAACTTGCTGAAACCTTCCGATGGTGCACCTGTTGCAGTTCCTTCACAGGATATGGTCCTTGGTATCTACTACCTGACTATAGTAAGAGAAAGAGAAGGTGGAATCAGACATTTCTATAAGAGTATCAACGAAGCCCTCTTAGCATATGAGAATGGCGCAGTATCTCTTCATGAGATGGTTAAGATCAGAAGAAAAGGCATTAATAAAGACGGCGTTGAAGAAATCAGATCAATTGAATCTACCCTTGGACGTTTCATATTTAATGAGATTATTCCTCAGGACTTAGGATTTGTTGACCGCAGTAAGGATGAAAACTTCTTAATGCTTGAGATTAACTTCTTAGTTGGTAAGAAACAGTTGAAACCAATCCTTGAGAAATGTATCAATATCCATGGAGCAACAGCAACAGCAGAAATTCTCGATGCCGTTAAGTCATTGGGATACAAATATTCAACGCGTGCAGCAATGACCGTTTCTATTTCCGATATGGAAGTTCCACCAGAGAAAAAGGGAATTATTGCAGCAGCAGAAACTACCATCGAAACAATCGCAAAAGAGTACAAACGTGGTAGAATGACAGAAGAAGAAAGATATAATGCTGTTATTGAAACTTGGAAAGATGCAGATAAGATTCTAACGGAAACACTGTTAGGAAACTTAGACAAATTCAATAATATCAAGATGATGTCCGATTCCGGTGCCCGTGGTTCTGATAAGCAGATTAAACAGCTTGCAGGTATGCGTGGTTTGATGGCAGATACATCAGGTAGAACAATCGAGTTACCTATCAAGTCCAACCTTCGTGAAGGCCTTGATGTATTGGAATACTTTATCTCAGCGCATGGTGCTCGTAAAGGTCTATCCGATACAGCTCTTCGTACTGCCGATTCAGGTTACTTAACTCGTCGTCTCGTAGACGTTTCACAGGATCTGATTATTCGTGAAGTAGACTGTTGTGCACAGGGTGATGAACTTCCAGGTATGTGGATTAAATCCTATGTAGATGGTAAAGAAATGATTGAAGGATTAGAAGAAAGAATAACAGGAAGATATTCCTGCAATTCGATCAGCGATGCAGATGGCAATCTAATTGTAAAAGCAAATCATATGATTACACCAAAACGTGCAGCAGCAATTATGGCAACCGGTACGGATTGTGTAAAAATACGTAATATATTATCATGTAAGTCACATATCGGTGTTTGTGCTAAATGTTATGGTGCAAATATGGCTACTGGTGAAGCAGTACAAGTTGGTGAAGCAGTAGGTATTATTGCAGCTCAGTCAATTGGTGAGCCTGGTACACAGCTTACAATGCGTACTTTCCATACTGGTGGTGTAGCTGGAGATGATATTACACAGGGTCTTCCCCGTGTCGAAGAACTTTTTGAAGCAAGAAAGCCAAAAGGACTTGCAATTCTTGCAGAGTTTGGCGGTTTAGCTAACATTAAGGATACGAAGAAGAAACGTGAAGTTGTTATTACCAATACTGAAACAATGGAAACGAAAGCATACTTAATTCCTTATGGATCAAGAATCAAGATTAATGACAACGACATCCTTGAAGCCGGCGATGAGCTGACAGAAGGTAGTGTTAATCCTCATGATATCCTAAAGATTAAAGGCGTTCGTGCAGTTCAGGATTATATGATTCAAGAAGTTCAAAGAGTTTACCGTTTACAGGGTGTAGAAATTAATGATAAGCATATCGAAGTCATTGTACGTCAGATGCTAAAGAAAGTTCGCATCGAGACCAATGGCGACACTGTTTTCTTACCTGGAACCTTAATCGATATATTAGAGTATCAAGATGAGAATGAAAAATTGATTGCACAAGGCTTAGAGCCTGCTGATGCAAGACAGGTAATGCTTGGTATCACGAAAGCATCACTTGCAACTAACTCCTTCTTATCTGCAGCTTCCTTCCAGGAAACTACAAAGGTACTTACAGAAGCAGCAATCAAAGGAAAAATTGATCCATTAATCGGTCTGAAGGAAAACGTTATCATTGGTAAATTAATTCCTGCAGGTACTGGTATGAAGAGATATCGCTCTGTTAAACTGTCAACCGATATGCCGGACGAATTTATGATTTCCGAAGATATTGAAGGTGATGGCAATTACAATGAAGAATTCGATAATTTTGAGTATTCTGAAGAAGGATACAATGAAGAAGAATTTTCAGAAGATAAGTCTCAAGAAGATGGATTCTATGAGGCCGAAGATGGAATTGCAGAAATCGTTTATGATGAAGCAAAGTTTGGAGAAGAAGGTCCGGACAGTGATTTGTCAGAAGTAGAATTTAATCTTAAGGGCATTGATGAAGATGATTATAGTGATGGACTCTAAAATTAGAGAAAACAATAAATCGCATCAATGAATGAACAAATAGTACGAACTTATAATTGCAATGTAATGGATTGGCTCAGAAAACTTGTTGTTTTCTGAGCCAATTTTATTAAAAACATACATTCACATAAAAAATGATTGCTTTTCAAATCGAAGCATTGTATTATGGTACTGATATTTTTCGTGTATTGATATAGAAAGGATGAGGTTGAATAAATGGAGTATTTAAAAAAATATGAAGAATGGTTAACAAATTCCTACTTTGATGAAGCAACCAAAGCTGAATTAGTTGCACTTAAGGGAAATGATAAGGAAATAAAGGAAAGATTTTATAAAGATTTAGAGTTTGGTACCGGTGGACTTAGAGGAATTTTAGGTGCTGGTGTGAACAGAATGAATATATATACGATAAGAAGAGCGACGCAAGGATTAGCAAATACAATTAAGAGACAGGGTGGCGAAAGCAAAGGCGTTGCTATTGCATTTGACTCCAGAAGAATGTCACCGGAATTTGCACTTGAAAGCGCCTTGTGTTTAGCAGCGAATGGTATTCGCGCTTATCTATTTGAAAGTTTACGGCCGACTCCAGAGTTGTCTTATGCTGTCAGGGAATTAGGATGTATGGCAGGTATCGTAATTACAGCCAGCCATAATCCGGCAGAATATAACGGATACAAAGTATACTGGGAGGATGGCGCACAGATTACATCCCCGAAGGATGAAGAAGTGATAGGGGAAGTTAATTCGATTTCAAATTTTGCAGATGCAAAGACCATGAAGAAAGACGATGCTGTTCATGCTGGACTTCTAAAAATTATCGGTAAAGAAATTGATGAAAAATATATTTCTGAACTTAAAAAGCTAGTAGTTAATCCGGTTGCGGAAGCAAGCAAATCAATGAAGATTGTATATACCCCTTTAAATGGGACAGGGAATTTACCAGTTAGAAGGATCTTAAGAGAACTTGGGTTTAAAGATGTCTATGTAGTTCCGGAACAAGAACTTCCTGATTCGGAATTTACTACGGTAGGATATCCAAATCCTGAGGATCCAAAAGTGTTTACCTATGCACAGAAGCTAGCAAAAGAAGTTGGCGCAGATCTTATCCTTGCGACAGATCCTGATGCAGATCGCCTTGGCATCATGGTAAAGGATGATAAGGGAGAATTTGTTCTCTTTAATGGAAATATGACAGGAGCTATCCTTGCGGAGTATGAGTTTTCTCAAAAGGCTGCGAATGGTACACTTCCTGAAAATGCTGCACTTATTAAAACAATTGTAACCGGTAATATTTCTGATTTAATTGCTGAATTCTATCATGCAAAACTGATTGAAGTATTAACTGGGTTTAAGTATATCGGTGAGCAGATAAAACTTTTCAAAGAAACCGGTTCTTACGAATATATCTTCGGATACGAAGAAAGTTATGGCTGCTTGATTGGTACGCATTCCAGGGATAAAGATGCAATCGTAGCCGTTATGGCTCTCTGTGAAGCGGCAGCATTTTATAAAGCTCAGGGCATCTCTCTCTATGAGCAAATGAATAATATATATAAGAAGTATGGATATTTTAAAGAAGATTTATCTTCTGTTACGCTGAAGGGAATCGAAGGCATGAAAAAGATCCAGGAGATTATGGCAGCCTTCCGCAAGAATCCACCAAAAACAGCCGGAGATTATACTGTTCTGAAGCTTCGTGATTATCAGGAAGATACTATTACGGACATGATAACAGGAACAGTTGTACCAACAGGACTACCGAACTCCGATGTATTATACTTTGATTTAAATGACAATGCTTGGTGTGCAATTAGACCATCCGGAACCGAACCGAAGATTAAATTCTACTTCGGAGTTAAAGGTGCTACGATGGAAGAGGCAGACGCGAAACTTAAAAAACTTATAAATGATCCAGCTTTTAATGTTTAGTAATAAGAGCGATAAATGACAGGATGAAGTAACTGACCAATTATAAGATCAAGTAAAAGACTAATTCAGAAAAATGTAAGAGTATATACTAACTAATTAATAAGGGTGACCAACGTGTATTTCAAAAATCCCACAGCCTATGCTGACTGTAAAGATTTATGAACTGCATCACAGGTCACCCTTGCTTTATTTAAAGGTATATATTATTAGATTTTACATCGGACGAATCGAGTGTTATCAATGACTAATCAGTAAAAGATCTGCAGTAGCTTACCAACAATTGATATGGACTTTCTCCTTAACATCAAAGTTATGCTGAGGAATTTTGACAGCCTCTTCGGCGGGGTACCCGATAGCCAGATAGCAGGGCATAAAATAGTGGTCAGGGTGATGAATTACTTCCTTGAGGTAAGACTGTTCCTCATTAAAAGGAATGCGAAGCGTTGCATATAAACCCTCGGCAGTAGCGGCAAGCAGAATGTTTTCGATGCAGCACCAAATAGAAGCAAAGTAATTGAGGGAACTTAAGGATTCGGGCTTTAGCAGAGGAAATTCCTGTTTGAAATAAGGGAGGATTAAGCAACCTGCATGATAGAGCATGGAGTATTGTTTTGGAATCGCATCCATATACATTTCTCTTTGACAGACATCCGTCATATTCCAAGCTTTTGCAATATCCTCTAGTTTTTCGTTTGTAGTATTCTTTGGTATCTTGTCGATGATTTTTGCTTTTTGTTCCTTATCCTGAATTGCGACGAACTCCCAATTGCGCATATGATCATTGGTGGGGGCTTTTAATCCTGCATTTATAATACGATAAATAATATCCATATCAACTGCTTTATCTTTGAAATCACGAACGGTTCGCCTTTGGTTTATCGCTGAATATAAATCCATAGTGTTATCCTCCTTTAAACCAGCTTGAACCCGCAATTCGGACAGAAATTAGTATCTCCTGTCTTGGTGCCGCAACTAGGGCAGAAATTAGGTTTAGTTCCATCTGAAGATGGAGCAGCGTCTTTCGCAGAAGCGTTATTCGAGGAAAGAGGATTGTTCGCATTCTGCATCATCTGATTTGCCATGGTCATTCCCATCATCATACCAGCCATATCAGAAGCTACTCCGCCTCCTTTTACAGTGCCATTTGTGATACCTTCCGTCATGGCAACCTGCTGATAACGATTCATATCACCAACCATACTGGCAGAAGCGTTTTTATTAATCATGTTTTGAATTTCCTGAGGATATGTGAAACTCATGATGTTAAATCCGATTACGGATAATCCTGTATCAAAGAGCTGCATATCAAGATCGGTTCGAATTCCGGAAGCAATATCAAAGGAATTGGCTTGTAGATTGAACATATCCTTGCCTTCCTTCGAAATCCATTTCATTAAAAGCTGATCAAGAATTGAGACAATACGAAGCTTCACGTCTTCTACACTATAACTTTCTTTAACTCCGGCAATTTTATCGATTAATTTTACGTAATCAGCAACTTTAAAATTAAAAGTTCCATTTGCACGAATTGGCATACCACCTGGCAAGAGTGGAGTAGGAATATTAATAGCGTTTTGCGTACCCCATTTGACAGCGAATTCTTTCGTATTAACAAAAAGAACTTCGGCACGTATTCCACTGTTAAACCCAAACTTAAATCCCTTAAGTGTTGAAAGAAAAGGCATGATCTCTGATTCGACATCGTAATCGCCTTCATCTTTAAAGATTCCTTCAATTTTGCCATTGTATAAGAAAATAGCATCCTGGCCTGGACGGATAATTAACCGGCTGCCTTTTTTGATCTCGTCATTACTCCATTTGTAAAATATCATGTCATCGCGGAATTCCTGCCACTCAACAACATTAGCGAACTGTTTTGAAAATAATCCCATAGTAATGTCCTCCCTTTATCAAATGATATGTATATCATAATTATAATCCTAGTTATTGGAAAATGCTACTAAAACTTACCGCCGCCAGAGCTGTGGGAGCTACCGCCGCTGGATACACCACCACCGAAGCCACCTGCATTGAAACCTCCTCCGTGACCAGTATTGTTATTTTCTGGCTTTCGAATTCTGGTTACCTGGGTACGAATATAATTATCCTGACGTCCAATTAAACCGGAATTATTTGGATCCATATAGGTATTACTGCCGGTAGACATCTTTCCGCCAGTGCTAAAAGCCATAATTGCGACAGCAGAAGCACCAATAGCCAAAGCGATAAGAAATTGAACTAATGGGCTTGCAAGAATACTATCAGACACGTTGCCCTGATTATAATCAGATGGCAACGTCTCACTATAATAATCGGCGTTTGGATCACTTGACTGAGCATCATTTACAGAATAGTCCGTATCATAGTTGAGTTCGGAATCATCACTCATATAAGCCGCGCTTCTTTCAATATAAGTTACAAAGGCATCATAATAATCACCATTTGAGAGAGAAGGAGTGATTTCATCAATAATAACCGCAATGCGTTTTGAATGAATATAATTTTCTGCTGTTCCGTATCCTTCCATGAATACATCACGGGTTGCCATGTCGAGGCAAATGTAAACAACATTTATCATATTTTGCTGGTCATGGAAATCCTCGATATATTGTTCAACATAAGGAGCGTCCGGATCGTCATGCGTAAGAATTATAATATCAATACCCGCATCTGTCCCGTATTCGACACACTTTGCCTCGAGATCATCTACCTCAGTTGAGGATAACAGACCTGCATCATCATAAACATGTTGAAGACTTTCCTCAGTATCAGACGCCTCCGCATAGGAAGCCGGTAATAATAGCACTGAAATGATAAGGAAGAAAGCGATAAGAAAAGAATAAGATTTTTTGTGGGTTGCTATTCTCATAATAAGGGACCTCCTAGGGCTACCGTAATTAATCGTAGAATCACAAAGCTCCCGAAAGAGATTCCGCTAAACCAAGCTAACATTTTAGCTTTACTGATTGGAGGTTTGCCAACGATTTTACCGGTCTGTCCATTCATTGCAAAGTTGTGCTCGGCTTGCTTATAATCATAACAAACCATCCATACTGGCATCAGAGTATAAGCTGCATGTTTTTTCCTGATATTAATATCTTTGCGTACAAAATGTACGGAACTATACCCGCTGATGGTAGAGCGAAGATAGGAGTCTACATAAGATGCGGTTCTTTCTTTGATGCGAGGAAGCAGTTCTTCATCCGTAAAATCATATTTTTCGGCGATATAGCCTGCTAAGTAAGGCATCTCAAAATCTTTTAGATTATTGTATGGGTATGGCTCCAAGCGGTCCATCATAACATCGTCCATTTTCTTGGAAGCATCACAGGGAATGCGGTTATAATTCAGATCAACTTTTCGCCAGACCTGATAGTATTTTGTCTCGGTATAAATCCAATCGCCGAGTGTATAGGTTCTGCTCCTGGTACAGGTAGCTTCCGCCTCGCCACGTCCGTTTAAATCATAAAGCCAGAAGGGAACATAAAGGCCGGTAATATTCTTGATTCGATCCGCATTCATGAAGTCCTTCGGGGTTAATAAACCTTTACGGCACCATTTTTTAAAAGCTTCCTGTGCCTGTTCTTTATTAATGGAAAATGGAATTACTTTAGCTGGAGCAAGACTTCCGTTTAAGCGATCGCCTAGAACTACGCCGGCACCACAGAAACTACAAGTAGTAGCAGTGGTAAGTGCGTCAGTAATTAAAATTGCTCCACAGTTGTTGCAATGATATTCATTTGCTTCATTTTCACCAAAGGTAGCATGGTCGCTAGCTTCATCAGTGTCGGATTCATCTGCATAATTATTGTCAAAGCCTGATTCAGCAGCTTTTTTGTCATCTTCATCCATATCATAAGTAAAATCTCCGTCCGAAGCAGGATCGGATTTACCTGGAATGTTCTCAATCTTGTCAGCTCGCCCGCAGCTTGCGCACTTAAGCAGTCCGCTCTGCGAGTCGAAAGCCATATCAGCTCCGCAGTTAGGACATTTGTATTGTATAACGGTAGACATTATTCACCCTCCTTACTTGATAAAATGTCCGCAAATATGAAAGAGCGTATCGTTTCATTTGCGGACATTCTTCTATGTCATTCATCCTATTATAAACTATTCTGTATACGAAAGAATTAATCCGGTTACAGCCCGTCTTCCAAATTCTACCCAAGTGAGTAGGATGGAAGGAAGAAGAAGCCTCTCTCTATTTGTTTAAATTAGCCTTCAAAGCAGCGAGTTCATCGTCAACAGACACATCGGAAGTATATTTCTTTGATAAATCCTCAATGGATTGATCGGAAGAAGAACGGTTTAACTCTGCCATTGCATTTGCTTTGTCTAAAGCCTTGTCAGCCATATCTTCATATTTTCTGAAACTAGCGATGGAATCGTTCGCATCATCAACGGAAGAACCCATCTTGTTGATACGTTCCTGAGTTTTGGCTACGGCAATCTTTCCTTTGATCATATCCTTACGAGATTCTAATTCATTGATATCATTCACAAGCTTATCGTGCATTTCTCGCATATGAGTTGCATTAGTGCTAGCTAAGTCAAATGCTTCCTGGTATCCAGGCTGCTTTGATGTGAAAGAAGCCTTTTGCTCTAAAAACTTTCTTGCATCGGTTTCATTATTTGCTTCCAATGCTTTTACAGCGTAGGACTGCATTTTAGTGATTTCTTCATTGCAATCTTCCAGTGCTCTTTTTGCTCTTTGTTCCTCAGCCATTATGGTTGCAGTTTCGGATTTAACTTTTCCGAGATCAGAGTTTAAATTTCTGAGACACTGATCAATCATTTTCTCTGGATCTTCTGCCTTATCTAATAATGCATTAATGTTACTTGACATAATGTCTCTGAATCTTGTTAATACTCCCATGATATACCCTCCATTGTAATTGTATGTTTGGAATCTGCATTTACAGATTCTGGTTGAACTGTTTACAATTACAGTTTAGTATGAAACCTATACAACGTCAAGTTAAAATATGGTTAGAATAATGAGAGAATAGTGATAGGCGGATATCACGCTGTAAGAGGTTTTCGTTGTAATTGTGATGGACCTGGTTTATAATAGGAAAGAACTATTTTGAAGATGAACAGAAAGAGAGAATGTTATGTGGATAGCAAATGACTGGAAAGACTATGAAGTGATAGATGCCTCTAATGGCGAAAAACTAGAACGATGGGGTGATTATCTATTGGTACGACCTGATCCTCAGGTAATATGGGATACACCGAAAATGCAGAAAGGCTGGAAGAAACCCAATGCACATTATCATAGAAGTTCGAAAGGCGGAGGCGAATGGGAGTTCTTTGATTTGCCAAAACAATGGGATGTTAGTTATAAAGATTTAACTTTTCATCTGCAGCCTTTTAGCTTTAAGCATACAGGCTTATTTCCAGAGCAGGCAGCAAACTGGGATTGGTTTTCTGATAAAATAAAAAGCGCGAAAGGCAGGCAGATAAAGGTACTTAATTTGTTTGCATATACTGGAGGAGCAACGCTTGCAGCGGCGAAAGCCGGAGCATTGGTTACTCATGTGGATGCTTCTAAGGGTATGGTTAGCTGGGCAAAGGAAAATGCAGCAGTATCCGGACTGGGAGAAGCGCCAATCAGGTACATTGTAGATGACTGCGTAAAATTTGTGGAACGTGAAATCAGGCGTGGCACGAAATACGATGCAATTATTATGGATCCACCTTCTTATGGAAGAGGACCGAAGGGTGAGATTTGGAAAATAGAAGATAGTATTCATCCGTTTATTAAGTTATGCACACAAGCTCTTAGTGATGATCCGTTATTCTTCCTGTTGAATTCTTATACGACCGGACTGCAGGCTGGTGTATTGTCTTACATGTTGTCGGAAGAATTGACTAAAAAATATGGAGGCAGCGTATCAGCAGATGAACTTGGACTTCCAGTATCTTCTAATGGATTAGTATTACCTTGTGGAGCTTCTGGACGTTGGGAGAATAAATAGTATATTACATATAATAGGAAGAAAAGACATATAATAAGAACTAATCCAAGTGAGAACAGTTGTTGCTAACAGACGGATGTGCAGGAACGTAGAACAGATATTGAATTTAGAATATTATTAAATAAAAGATATCTGATAAAAAGGAAAAGGCCTTATGGCATACAGCGGAAGATGACATCTGTATGCCATAAGGCCTTTTAGCGAACTATAAAGTGTAAGAATAGAGAATATTATACATTAAATAGTAACATATAGTACTAAAAATAAATATATTTCAGAGAGTGAAAAAATGCTATAAAATAGGAAAAATAGTGCTTGCCAAAGCCATATCCATAGTGTATAATATCTAATGTTGTGACATTGATAGCGTTGAAGCGTGAGGTTGCTACTCTAATCAGTAGGTTTTCCGTGGAGCGAAGGTCAAGTTATGAAACTGGCGACAAGTCACTGTACCATATATCTTCTGCCAAAGGGCAGATAAGACGTGTGAATAATATCATACATCCGCTATTTATAAGTTCGAAAGGACAGATAAGTAGTTTGTAATTGATCTGGGTAACTGGATCTGTTATATGTTGGATTATGAAGATACACACGGATGAGTGTACAGTCACCACTTGTCGTACTGAAATTAAGTGCGAAAAGGAGGCGGCTTTTTTTATGGCAAGTCAAGTAATGAGAATTACACTGAAGGCGTATGATCATCATTTAATCGATCAATCTGCAGCAAAAATCATCGATACTGTTAAGAAGACAGGATCAAAGGTGAGCGGACCAGTTCCGTTGCCAACTAAGAAGGAAATAATAACAGTGCTTAGAGCGGTACATAAGTACAAGGATTCCAGAGAACAGTTTGAGCAGAGAACACACAAGAGATTAATCGACATCATCACACCAACCCAAAAGACTGTTGATGCATTATCCAGATTGGAAATGCCAGCAGGCGTATACATAGACATTAAGATGAAAACCAAGTAATTTGGTGATGATCAATGTTCTAAGGTATACCGGCGATGAAAAGGAAATGAGTTTTCATTCGAGAAACAAAAGAGTTACATGAAGAAGACATTCGTCTTTACATGAATCGACAGCAGGGAACGGCATAAGCAGTAAACATTAAAGAAGAAAAAATCCTTAGGGTTAATATATTTCATTATATAAGCCGTCTAGGATGATTGCACGTAATGTGTAATCCGCTGTAGATTAAACAGGAGGTAAGAAAATGAAGAAAGCGATTTTGGCTACAAAAATCGGAATGACTCAAGTATTCGGCGAAAACGGAGTACTTATCCCGGTAACTGTATTGCAGGCAGGTCCACTCTATGTTACACAAGTTAAAACAGTAGAGAATGACGGTTATGCAGCAGTACAAGTTGGCTTTGGCGATATCAGAGATACTCTGGTTAACAAGCCGAGAAAAGGACACTTCGCAAAAGCAGGTGTTTCCAACCAAAGACATCTTAGAGAATTCAGGTTTGATAATTCCGCTGATTTTAAAGTTGGACAAGAAATCAAAGCTGACATCTTCGCAGAAGGTGACAAAATTGATGCAACTGCTAAATCAAAGGGAAAAGGATTCCAAGGCGCAATTAAGAGACATAACTTATCCAGAGGACCGATGGCGCATGGTTCCAAGCATCATAGACATGCGGGATCTAATGGATCAGCTACTAGCCCTGGTAGAGTTTTCAAAGGAAAACATATGCCTGGACATATGGGTAGCGTAAGAAGAACCGTACAAAATCTTGAAGTTATAAGAGTGGATTTAGAAAAGAATCTCATCCTTATAAAAGGAGCTGTACCAGGTTCAAAGAAATGTTTAGTAATGCTAAAAGAATCAGTTAAAGCAAACTAGAGCTTTAAGAAAGGAGGAACACTGAAATGGCAAATGTAACAGTTTACAATATCGAAGGCAAAGAAGTAGGCAAATTAGAGCTTAATGATGCAGTCTTCGGAGTACAGATAAATGATCATTTAATTCATATGGCAGTTATTCAGCAGCTTGCTAATAAACGTCAGGGAACACAAAGTGCTTTGACCCGCGCTGAAGTTAGCGGTGGTGGTAAAAAGCCTTGGAGACAAAAAGGAACCGGACATGCAAGACAAGGTTCAACCAGATCCCCTCAGTGGAAGGGTGGCGGCGTTGTATTTGCTCCAAAGCCTAGAGATTATTCCTTTAAGATGAATAAGAAGGAAAAAGCTCTTGCAATCAAATCAGCTTTAACATCCAGAGTTAATGAATCGAAGTTCTATGTAATAGATGATTTAAGTTTTGACGCAATCAAGACAAAGAAAATGAAGGCAGTTCTTGATAACTTAAAAGTTACCAAGGCATTAGTTATTCTTGATAAAAAAGATGACACCGTACTTCTTTCTGCAAAGAATCTTCCTAAAGTAAGAGCAATCGTTTCTAACTCTATTAACGTATACGACATCTTGAAGTATGATACCGTGGTATTAACTAAAGATGCTGTAGCTCAAATTGAGGAGGTGTACGCATAATGGCAGATCTAAAATATTATGACGTCATACTTAAACCTATCGTTACCGAGAAAAGTATGAGTACTATGAGCGAGAAGAAGTACACTTTTTCTGTAGCTCCAGCAGCAACAAAGAATCAAATTAAAGAAGCTGTTGAAAAGATGTTTACTGGCGCTAAAGTTGCTAAAGTAAACACAATGAATCTTGATGGAAAAACTCGTAGACGTGGCAACACATCCGGTAAAACATCTAAGACGAAGAAAGCAGTAATTCAATTAACAGCTGACAGTGCAGAGATCGAAATCTTCGCAGGACTGTAGAATAAAATAATTGATTATACTGAATAAGGATGCAGAAAAAAATATTGCATCAGTTTGAAAGGAGTGCACATCATGGGAATTAGAACATATAACCCATATACACCTTCCAGAAGAAACATGACTGGTTCTGATTTTGCAGAAATTACAGCAGCGAAGCCTGAGAAATCATTAGTTGTTTCTCTAAGCAAGAATGCAGGCCGTAATAATCAAGGTAAGATTACTGTAAGACACCAGGGTGGTGGTTCTAGAAGAAAATATAGAATTATAGATTTCAAGAGAAGAAAAGACGGTGTTCCTGCAACTGTTATGAGCATTGAATACGATCCTAACAGAACAGCAAACATCGCACTTATTTGTTATGCAGATGGTGAAAAGACATATATCCTTGCTCCTAACGGTCTTACAGTAGGCACAAAGCTTATGAACGGCGAGACTGCAGAAATAAGAGTAGGAAACTGCTTACCACTTCAGAACATCCCAGTAGGTACTCAGATTCATAACATCGAATTGTATCCTGGCAGAGGTGGCCAATTAGTTCGTTCAGCAGGAAACTCTGCACAGCTTATGGCGAAAGAGGGCAAATTTGCAACTCTTAGACTTCCAAGCGGTGAGATGAGATTAGTTCCGATTATCTGTAGAGCTACCGTTGGACAAATTGGAAATATTGATCATGAACTTATCAACATCGGTAAAGCAGGACGTAAACGTAACATGGGTATCAGACCTACAGTTCGTGGTTCGGCTATGAATCCTAATGACCATCCTCACGGTGGTGGTGAAGGTAAAGCTGGTATTGGTCGTCCAGGTCCTGTAACACCTTGGGGCAAACCTGCTCTTGGTTATAAGACAAGAAAACATAATAAACATTCGAACAAAATGATAGTAAGAAGAAGAGATGGTAAAGCTGTTAAGTAATAGTGATATCAGACTTTCTAAAAGACAGTAGAATTGAATTGAAGAACTAATTCAACTTATATAATTGAATTAAAAATCGAATTCAATTATCAAGTAAAATTGAATTAAAATCGAATTCAATTATCAAGAATTCTAAGGAGGTTAGAATACATGGCTCGTTCACTAAAAAAAGGACCATTTGCTGATGATCATTTATTGAAAAAAGTAGATGCGTTGAATAAGTCCGGTGAGAAAACAGTAATTAAGACTTGGTCACGCCGATCCACAATTTTCCCACAAATGGTTGGAATTACAATTGCGGTTCATGACGGTAGAAGACATGTACCTGTATATGTAACAGAAGATATGGTTGGACATAAACTCGGTGAGTTCGTTGCTACCAGAACCTTTAGAGGACACGGAAAAGACGAAAAGAAAACAAGAAAATAATGCGGAAGCATTGTATGGAAGGAGGTTCTATCCATGGCGAAAGGACATAGATCCCAAATTAAGAGAGAAAGAAATGAGCAGAAAGACAACAGAGCAACAGCAAAGTTATCTTTTACAAGAATTTCAGTTCAAAAAGCTTGTTTCGTATTAGACGCCATTCGTGGTAAAGATGTACAGACAGCAATCGGTATTTTAACATATAGTCCGAGATATGCTTCATCTGTAATTTTAAAATTATTAAAATCAGCGATCGCTAATGCTGAAGTAAAGAATATGGATCCTGAAAAGCTTTACGTTGATGAATGTTTTGCTGGTCAAGGACCAATTATGAAGAGAATAAGACCAAGAGCACGAGGCACAGCTTATCGTATCGAGAAGAGAATGTGTCATCTAACTGTAGTGCTTAATGAGAGATAAGGAGGGCAATAATGGGACAGAAAGTTAATCCTCATGGCTTAAGAGTCGGAGTTATTAAAGACTGGGACTCTAGATGGTATGCTGAAGCGGATTTTGCTGATAATCTCGTAGAAGATTACAATATCAGAAAATACCTGAAGAAAAAATTATACAGCGCCGGTATATCTAAGATTGAAATTGAAAGAGCATCAGACCGTTTAAAAATTATGATCTTTACCGCTAAGCCCGGTGTAGTTATTGGCAGAGCAGGTACAGAAATTGAGAAATTAAAAGCAGAAATTCAACAATTTACAGATAAAAAGTTGAATCTTGAAATTAAAGAAATTAAAAGACCTGATTTAAATGCTCAGTTAGTAGCTGAGAACATCGCTACTCAGTTAGAGAATCGTATTTCTTTCAGAAGAGCAATGAAGTCAACAATGGCAAGAACCATGAAACAAGGCGCAAAAGGTATCAAAACTGCTGTTGCTGGACGTCTTGGCGGAGCTGATATGGCTCGTACAGAATTTTATAGCGAAGGAACCATCCCGTTACAGACTTTGCGTGCAGACATCGATTACGGTTTTGCAGAAGCAGCTACTACATATGGTAAGACAGGCGTTAAAGTTTGGATTTATCATGGTGAAGTACTTCCTGTCAAAGGAGTTAAAATGGAAGGGAGCGAAAACTAATGTTAATGCCTAAAAGAGTTAAACACCGTAAGCAATTCCGCGGTAGTATGGCAGGTAAAATATGCAGAGGCAATACAATTTCTCAAGGCGAATATGGTATTGTTGCAATGGAACCTTGCTGGATTAAATCTAATCAAATTGAAGCAGCCCGTGTCGCAATGACTCGTTTTACAAAGCGTGGCGGTAAAGTTTTCATTAAAATATTCCCTGATAAGCCGGTTACGACAAAACCTGCTGAAACCCGTATGGGTTCCGGTAAAGGAACATTAGAGTACTGGGTTGCTGTTGTTAAGCCAGGCCGTGTTTTATTTGAAATTTCAGGAATTCCTGAAGAAACCGCAAGAGAAGCATTACGTCTAGCTACACATAAATTACCGGTGAAATGTAAAATAGTTTCCCGTGCAGACTTAGAAGGCGGTGAAAACAGTGAAAATTAATAAATATGTAGAAGATTTAAAATCAAAATCAGCTACAGAGCTAGGTCAGGAATTAGTAGCTGCTAAAAAGGAACTTTTCAACTTGAGGTTCCAAAATGCGACTAACCAATTAGACAACACAAGCAGAATTAAGGAAGTTAGAAAAAATATTGCCAGAATTCAGACAGTAATTTCTGAACTTTCTAAGGCTTCTAAATAATTGAAGATCGTATGGGTTTTTGTTTATATGAAAACCGGCGGTCATGGAAAGGAGTATCGTTGTGGAGAGAAATTTAAGAAAAGTTCGTATCGGCAAAGTAGTTAGCAATAAAATGGATAAAACTATTGTTGTGGCAATTGTAGACAACGTAAAGCATCCTTTGTACGGCAAGATCGTAAAGAGAACCTACAAGCTGAAAGCACATGATGAGAATAATGAATGTAACATCGGAGATAAAGTTAAGGTAATGGAGACAAGACCTTTATCGAAAGATAAAAGATGGAGATTGTTGGAAGTTATCGATAAAGCGAAGTAATCCGAATAAAAAGAATTTACAAAATGTAATTCTTTAAGAATTTTATCCAACTGAATGCTCAACAATTGATTCTATCAATTTTTGAGTTGATCATAGGATATCAATTCGGTGGTTGATGCGTAAACGCATCGACTATACAGATTACAACTGAAAGGAGTATTATCATGATACAAACCGAAACCAGACTCAGGGTTGCCGACAACACCGGTGCGAAAGAATTACTTTGCATTAGAGTATTAGGCGGATCAACCAGAAGATATGCTAATATAGGCGATATCATCGTTGCTGCGGTTAAAGATGCAACACCAGGCGGTGTTGTAAAGAAGGGCGATGTAGTTAAGGCTGTAGTCGTTCGTACCGTTAAAGGAGCACGTCGTAAAGATGGATCCTATATTAGATTCGATGAGAATGCTGCTGTCATAATTAAAGACGATAAGAATCCAAAAGGAACACGTATTTTTGGACCGGTAGCGCGCGAATTAAGAGAGAAACAATTCATGAAAATCGTTTCTTTAGCACCAGAAGTATTATAAGGAGGTGTCGACTGATGGCAACGATGAAAATCAAAAAAAATGATAACGTTAAAGTTATCACAGGTAAGGATAAAGGTAAAGAAGGCAAAGTTATTTCTGTAGCGAATGGAAAATTATTTGTTGAAGGTGTTAACATGATTTCCAAGCACAGCAAAGCAAGCCAAAAGAATCCTAAAGGTGGAATTATCCATCAAGAAGCGCCGTTAGATTCATCAAACGTAATGTACGTTCATAAGGGTACTCCTACAAGAGTTGGTTTCAAGACCGTTGACTCGAAAAAGGGACCTAAAAAAGTACGTTTCGCTAAATCGAATGGCGACGTTATTGACTAATTTAGAAAGGAGGTTCATTCAAGTTGGCTAGATTAAATGATATGTACAAAAACGAAATAGTAGCCGGCATGACAAAAAAGTTCGCTTATAAGAACGTCATGGAAGTGCCGAAGATAAATAAAATTGTCATCAACATGGGTGTTGGTGAGGCTAAGGATAATGCAAAGGTTTTAGAGACAGCAATCAAAGATTTAGAGATTATTGCTGGACAGAAACCTGTTGTAACCAAAGCAAAGAAATCCATCGCTAACTTTAAGTTAAGAGAAGGCGTAGCAATTGGATGTAAAGTTACACTCAGAGGCGAAAAGATGTATGAATTCGCTGATCGCTTAATCAATTTAGCATTACCTCGTGTACGTGACTTTAGAGGTGTAAACCCTAATGCATTTGACGGTAGAGGAAATTATGCACTTGGTATCAAGGACCAGTTAATTTTCCCTGAAATCGAGTATTATAAAGTAGATAAAGTAAGAGGTATGGATATTATTTTCGTAACCACTGCTAATACTGATGAAGAAGCACGCGAACTGTTATCACAATTCGGCATGCCATTTAGAAAATAGAGGAGGAATTTCCATGGCTAAAACGTCAATGAAAGTTAAACAATCACGTACGCAGAAATTCTCCACTAGAGAATATACTCGTTGCAGAATTTGTGGACGTCCACATTCAGTTCTAAGAAAATATGGAATCTGCAGAATTTGTTTTCGTGAATTAGCGTACAAAGGACAGATACCGGGCGTAAGAAAAGCAAGCTGGTAAAGTTTAAGAAAGGAGGCAAATGAAATGACAATGAGCGATCCCATTGCAGATATGCTTACAAGAATTCGTAATGCAAATACTGCGAAACATGATATAGTAGATATCCCTGCTTCTAAGATGAAAGTTGCTATTGCCGACATCCTCGTTAGAGAAGGTTATATCAAGAAATATGACATCGAGGAAGTTGATGGCTTTAAGACAATCCGTATTATCTTAAAATATGGTAAAGATAAAAATGTTAAGATTATAACAGGACTAAAGAGAATTTCTAAGCCTGGTCTTCGCGTATATGCAAGCAAAGATAATATGCCGAAAGTACTTGGAGGTTTAGGTGTTGCTGTAATCTCTACAAACAAAGGTGTTATCACCGATAAAGAAGCAAGAGAACAAAACGTAGGCGGCGAAGTTTTAGCATTTATCTGGTAAAACAAATCGAGCTATTATAGTAAGAAAAGAGAAACAATCGTTTCTTACCCCCAGCAAAGATAGTATATAGTTTTTGGACTATATATTATCTTGCAAAGCCACACTGCCTGATCAATCAGGTAGTGAATAAAATTAGGAGGTGCGGGCATGTCACGTATAGGAAGAATGCCTATCGCTATTCCTGCAGGAGTAACTGTAGAAGTAGCAGAAAATAATAAAGTGACCGTGAAAGGACCTAAGGGAACACTCGTAAGAGTATTACCTGCTGAGATGATAATCACAGTTGAAGGTACTGAAATTGTTGTCACAAGACCAAGCGACTTAAAGAAATTTAAAGCGTTACATGGTCTTACAAGAACTTTAATTGCCAATATGGTAATCGGTGTAACCGAAGGATACAAAAAAACATTGGAGATTAACGGTGTTGGTTACAGAGCAGCTAAGGCAGGAAAAGAATTAACATTAACATTAGGTTACTCCCATCCGGTGGTGATGATTGATCCAGAAGGAATCGAAGCCGCAATGGAAGGTCAAAACAAGATCATAATCACAGGAATTGATAAAGAAAAGGTTGGCCAGTACGCAGCTGAAATCAGAGATAAGAGAAGACCAGAACCTTACAAGGGCAAAGGTATTAAGTATTCTGATGAAGTTATTAGACGTAAGGTTGGTAAGACCGGTAAGAAATAAGGGAGGAGTGAAATTACATGATTAGTAAAGTGTCAAAATCAAAAATTCGTGTTAAAAAGCATATCAAGTTACGTAATCGTTTCACGGGTACTCCTGAGAGACCACGTTTAGCAGTATTTAGAAGTAACAATCATATGTATGCTCAGGTTATTGACGATACAGTTGGCGTTACTATTGCATCAGTCTCCACACTTGAAAAAGATATTAAGGCTGAACTTCAGAAGACCAACGATGTTGCAGCAGCATCTTACTTAGGTACTGTTATTGCAAAAAGAGCAATGGAAAAAGGTGTTAAGGCTGTTGTCTTCGATAGAGGCGGTTTTATATATCAAGGTAAAGTTAAAGCATTAGCAGATGCAGCCCGCGTGGCTGGTCTAGAATTCTAAGCAAGGAGGAAAATACATGAAACGTACAATCGTTGATGCGAGTCAAATGGAATTAGAAGATAAAGTAGTATCAATCAAACGAGTAACTAAGGTTGTAAAAGGTGGACGTAATTTCAGATTTACAGCATTAGTTGTAGTCGGCGATAAGAACGGACACGTTGGAGCAGGCCTTGGAAAAGCAACTGAAATTCCTGAAGCTATCCGTAAAGGAAAAGAAGATGCAATCAAGAAGTTAATTACTCTGCCGCTTGATGAAAATAAAAGTGTACCTCATGACTTTATAGGCAAATTTGGTAGTGCTAACGTATTACTGAAACGTGCTCCAGAAGGTACTGGTATTATTGCCGGTGGCCCAGCACGTAATGTCCTTGAGCTTGCAGGATTCAAGAATATTCGTACCAAATCACTTGGTTCCAACAATAAGCAAAACGTAGTTCTTGCTACCATTGAAGGATTAAGCCAATTAAAGACCCCTGAGGAAGTAGCTAGACTTCGTGGTATTCCGATGGAACAACTAAATAGATAGTTGTAGAAATGTAATTCACGGGCTAGTATAAGTGAACTTGTAATAATCTAATTCATTGTGAATTGGAATAGATCTAATTCGCGATGAATTGGTAAGATTTACGATTTGATGAAAACCAGCTTGTATTAATATGGAGGTGTCAAAGATGGCAGACAAATTAAAAATAACATTAGTGAAATCCACAATCGGCAGCCTTCCGAAGCATAAAGCAACTGTTGAAGCTCTCGGTTTAAAGAAACCAAATTGGACCGTAGAAATGCCAGACAATGCTTCTATCAGAGGAATGGTCGAACAGGTTAGACACTTAGTTAAGGTTGAAGAAATATAATTACTAATAGAAGGAGGTGCACAAAATGAATTTATCAGACTTGAAACCGGCTTGCGGTTCCAAACAGAGCGGTAATTTCAGAAGAGGACGTGGTCATGGTTCGGGCAATGGTAAAACCGCCGGTAAAGGCCATAAAGGCCAGAAAGCTCGTTCAGGGTCTCCCAGAATCGGTTTTGAAGGTGGTCAGATGCCTTTATACAGACGTATTCCTAAACGTGGATTCACAAACAGGAACACTCATGAAATCATCGCAATCAATGTTAGCGCATTGAATAGATTTGAGGACGGAGCAGAAGTAACGGTTGCTTCATTAATGGAAATCGGCATCATCAACAATCCAAAAGATGGTGTTAAAATTCTTGGAAATGGAGAACTTACTAAGAAGCTTGATGTTAAGGTAAACGCATTCAGCGCAGGTGCTGTAGAAAAAATACAAGCTCTTGGTGGAAATGCTGAGGTGGTATAATGCTAAAAACACTGCGAAATGCTTTTAAAGTTAAAGATATTAGAGATAGACTCATTTATACTCTTATTGCTTTGCTTGTGGTTAGACTTGGAACATTGCTTCCTTGTCCAGCCATCAGTAAAGATGTAACAGATCAATGGTTCAATTCAGACGTTTTAGGTTTCTTTAACACCTTGACAGGTGGTTCTTTTACAAACATGTCAATTTTCGCACTTAGTATTACACCGTATATTTCATCCTCTATTATCATTCAGCTTTTAACAATTGCAATTCCGAAGCTGGAAGAAATGCAAAAGGATGGCGAAGACGGTAGAAAGAAACTTAATGAGCTTACTCGTTATTTAACAGTAGCTTTAGCTGTTATCGAAGCAGGTGCAATGTGCATAGGTTTTGGCAATTCAGGTGCGTTAGATGGCGGTTTGACATTTACAAACTTTACAATCGTAGTAGTATCTTTCACAGCAGGTTCAGCATTCCTTATGTGGTTAGGCGAGAGAATCACGCAAAATGGCGTTGGTAATGGTATTTCGATTATTCTTTTGATTAATATCGTTTCAACGATGCCAAGTGATTTTATCAATATGTACGAGAAATTTATCATGGATCAACCAGTAATTTCAGCAATTGTTGCAGCACTTGTAATCCTAGCGGTTGTGCTTGTAACGGTAGTATTTGTTCTTGTATTACAAAATGCTGAGAGAAAAATTCCCGTTACTTATGCAAAAAAAGTACAAGGCAGAAAAATGGTTGGTGGTCAAACCTCCCATATTCCGCTCAAAGTAAATACAGCAGGTGTAATTCCTGTAATTTTTGCTAACTCTTTAATGACTTTTCCAATTGTAATTGCATCTTTCTTTGGCGTATATCCGGCAAGAGCTTATTTCTGGCCGAAAGTACTCAAAGTTATTGATCAGAACAGTTGGTTAATTACAAAGACTTGGGGAGATTTTAAATATTCTATCGGTATCATAGCTTATATCATACTCATCATTTTCTTCGCGTATTTCTATACCTCAATTACATTTAATCCGATTGAAGTATCCAATAACATGAAGAAACAAGGTGGATTCATCCCTGGTATTCGTCCTGGTAAACCTACCACAGAATATTTAACAAGAGTACTCAATTATATAATTTTAATCGGAGCAGTTGGTTTAACATTTGTTTCTATTATACCAATATTCTTCTCAGGAGTATTTAGTGCTGACGTAAGTTTTGGTGGCACATCAATTATCATTATCGTTGGTGTTATCATTGAAACAATCAAACAAATTGAATCTCAATTGTTAGTTCGTCATTACAAAGGTTTCCTTAATGATTAATAACTAATACAAATTCCGTTATGAGGCTATCACCTCATAACGGGATATTATAGTTATTGACATTTTTATTCTCTTATCTATGAATGTTTTTGGATTCATTTTTATCGTTATTATAATGAATAAGCTTTTATTCATTTAGCAGGGGGAAATAAGACATGAAGATAATTATGTTAGGAGCACCAGGTGCAGGTAAAGGAACACAGGCTAAGAAAGTGTCAGCTAAATATGGCATCCCACACATTTCTACCGGAGATATTTTCCGCACAAACATCAAAAACGGAACGGATCTTGGTAAAAAAGCAAAGGTTTTTATGGATCAAGGTTTGTTAGTACCGGATGAAGTAGTAGTTGACTTGGTGGTTGACCGGTTTAAAGAGGCTGACTGCGAAAACGGATATGTATTAGATGGTTTTCCTAGAACAATCCCGCAAGCTGAAGCTCTCGATGCAGCTCTTGCAAAAAACAATGATGCAATTGAATATGCGATTGATATTGACATGCCGGATGAGCAGATCATCACTCGTATGACAGGCAGAAGAGCATGTATTAACTGTGGTGGCACTTATCATACCGTATACATTCCAACGAAAATCGAAGGCATCTGTGATGTCTGCGGTGGGCAGTTGGTATTACGCGATGATGATAAACCTGAAACCGTTAAAAAACGTTTAGATGTATATCATGAACAAACACAACCTTTAATTAACTATTATCAGAACAAAAATATACTAAAATCAGTAGATGGCTCCAAAGATTCCGACGTTGTATTTGAGGAAATCGTTAAAATCGTTGAAGCTTAATAAATACAAATTTGCACAACAGCTTGAATTGCTTATAGTTGATTCGGACATTGTATTAGCAAGTTGTATATGAAAGGAAGAGGTTACATGTCTATTAATATTAAATCCGAGAAGGAAATTGAACTGATGCGTGAATCTGGAAGGATTTTAGCAAACGTACTGGAGGAACTGGAGGCTTTTGTTCGTCCTGGAATTTCAACTCTGGATATTGACAAGAAGAACAGGGAATTAATTAAGCAGTATAATTGTATTCCTTCTTTCCTTGATTATAATGGATATCCTGCATCTGTATGCGTTTCAGTAAATGAAGAAGTCGTACATGGAATACCGAGCAAAGATCGAATCCTGAAGGACGGCGATATCGTCAGCCTGGATAATGGAGTTATTTACCAAGGATTTCACTCAGATGCGGCTAGAACAGTTGCAGTAGGTGAGATAAGTAAAGAAGCTCAAAAGTTAATCGATGTTACAAAGCAGAGTTTTTATGAAGGCATCAAATTTGCGAAGGAAGGTAATCATTTGTATGAGATTTCCGAAGCTATCCAATCTTATGTGGAATCTTTTGGATATTCCGTTGTCAGAGATCTAGTCGGTCATGGGATCGGAAGAAACCTACATGAAGAACCACAAATACCGAATTTTAGGCAGAGACGCAGAGGACCCAAACTTGAAGCTGGAATGACACTGGCAATTGAACCAATGATTAATGCAGGAAGGTATGATGTATACTGGCTGGATGATGATTGGACAGTGGTTACAGATGACGGATCACTTTCAGCACACTATGAGAATACGATTCATATCACAAATGGTGAACCGGAAATATTCACATTATTGAAGTGAGATCCAGAAATTTGTTCCAGAAAGGCTTTCAATAGATGATAAATGAGTTTGAAGTCGGAAGTTTTGTAGTAGCAACCGCTGGACATGATTCCGGTGAATGCTATATCGTACTAAAAAAAGAAAATGAATATGTATTTCTGGTTGACGGCAGAATAAGAACCTTAGATCGCCCGAAAAAAAAGAAAGTAATACATATCAGAAAGCTCAATTATCTTGATGAAGATTTAGCTGCCAAAGTAAAAGATGCGACAGTGAAAAACGAAGAGATAAAAAGAGCAATTAAATTGTTACAATACGGAAAATCAAGTAAGGAGGTTGAGTAATGTCAAAAACCGATGTTGTTGAAATTGAAGGTACCGTAGTTGAAAAATTACCAAATGCCATGTTCCAGGTTGAATTAGAAAATGGACATAAAGTATTAGCACATATTAGTGGGAAGCTTCGAATGAATTTTATTAAAATCGTTCCTGGTGACAAGGTAACGCTTGAATTGTCTCCCTATGATTTAACAAAAGGAAGAATTATCTGGCGTGACAAATAGACGCTCAATATACATGATTTCTGATGGTATGAATTGGCTTGCCAATTGATATAATAAATGTTATAAAAAATACTTGATATTATGTGACTTCGGTGATATAATAGAAAACGGACTTTTTTGAAAGGGGTGAATTACTGTGAAAGTAAGGTCATCAGTAAAACCGATTTGCGAAAAATGCAAAATCATTAAGAGAAAGGGTAGCGTAAGAGTTATCTGCGAAAACCCTAAACACAAACAAAGACAAGGCTAATATACAATAGTTCGGTGCCTATAAGGCTCGTTATTGTTTTATATAATCTGGTTCTTGCTTTTTGTGTTACAATCATCTGTGGCGGAAAGTCTGTAACGAAAGGGCTCGCCCAACAGAACATTGTGATATTGTGGACAGTCTAGCGGTTTATCTAGACCGCTTTGTTCTGTCTTAAGAAACCATGCCGTCATCATGGATTTCTTACCGCAAGCTGATTGTCTTGCTGGTCACGATTTAAAGCGGCTGACGTAATACGTTCGTATTACGCGTATGAAAAACAAATTTGGAGGTGTAATAACACATGGCTCGTATTAGTGGTGTAGATTTACCAAGAGAGAAACGTGTTGAAATTGGACTTACCTATATCTATGGTATCGGTAGAGTAAGTGCCACTCGTATTCTTACTGAAGCAAATGTTAGTCCTGACACTCGTGTTAGAGATTTAACAGATGAAGAAGTTGGCAGAATTCGTGACGTTATTGATGCAACACAGCAAGTTGAAGGTGATTTAAGAAGAGAAATTGCTCTTAATATCAAGAGATTACAAGAAATTGGATGCTATAGAGGTATCCGTCATAGAAAGGGACTTCCTGTTCGTGGTCAAAAAACAAAGACCAATGCAAGAACAAGAAAAGGACCTAGAAGAACTGTTGCTAACAAGAAGAAATAATTCGTGACAAATGAATGAAATTCGAATTCATAGCAATGAGTAATATTCATATGAATATGTTTTAGATTCATTTGTATGGTCGCAACATACACATACGAAAAGATAATTTGACATGTTCGTATTAAATCCAGACGAACATAGTATTAATAATTGGAAACACTCATTGTGTTTTTCGATTAGTGAATAATCCAATAGGAGGGTTTGTTAAATGGCTAAGAAAATAGCAACAGCAGCAAAAAAAGTGACAAAGAAACGTGTCAAGAAGAACGTCGAACGCGGACAGGCACATATTCAGTCATCTTTTAACAATACAATTGTTACGCTGACAGATGTTGAAGGTAATGCACTTTCTTGGGCAAGTGCCGGTGGATTAGGCTTCAGGGGTTCAAGAAAATCAACAGCTTATGCAGCACAGATGGCAGCTGAAACAGCAGCTAAGGCAGCACTTGTTCATGGTTTGAAATCCGTTGAGGTTATGGTCAAAGGACCTGGTCAAGGCAGAGAAGCAGCGATTCGTGCACTTCAAGCTTGCGGTATCGAAGTAACAAGTATTAAGGATGTAACTCCGGTTCCTCATAACGGATGTCGTCCTCCAAAACGTAGAAGAGTCTGATAGGAGGTAAATAACAATGGCAAGAGACATGAGCCCAGTTTTAAAAAAATGTAGATCACTTGGATTAGAGCCAATGTACATGGGTATTGATAAAAAGTCAAACCGTGCATTTTCAAGAGCAGGCAAAAAGACTAGTGAATATGGTACACAATTAAGAGAAAAACAAAAAGCTAAGTTTATCTATGGCGTGTTAGAGAAACCTTTCAGAAATATGTTTGCGAAAGCAAAGAAAATGAAGAATGGTACAGCAGGCGAGAACCTGATGTCTCTATTAGAACTTAGACTTGATAATGTTATATTCCGTATGGGATTTGGCAGAACAAGAAAAGAATGCAGACAGATCGTAGATCACAAGCACATCTTAGTAAACGGTAAATGTGTAAACATTCCTTCTTACTCAGTAAAAGCTGGAGATACCATCGAAGTTAAAGAAAAATTTAAAACGATACAAAGATATAAAGATGTTTTTGAGGTAACAGACGGAAGAGCATTACCTGGATGGCTTGAATCAAGTCATGAGACCCTGACCGGTGTTGTTAAGGAAGTTCCTACAAGAGACCAAATTGATGCTCCAGTAAACGAAGTATTAATTGTCGAGTTATATTCCAAATAATAAATATTTGCAGAGCACATTTACTTATGAATATGTTTTAGATTTATTATTACTATATATTTTGAATGTGCTTCGCGGATTTATTATAGAGGGTGAATTCAAGGCAGATAAGTTGGTATTTATATTTATTTGAGATTGGTTCACCAAGTAAAAGGAAGTAACTCTAAATACCCAGAAGGAGGGTCCTGTTGTGTTTGATTTTGAAAAACCCAAAATAGAGATTGCAGAAATTTCCGATGATAAGAAGTTTGGACGTTTTGTGGTAGAACCTCTGGAGAGAGGCTATGGTACAACCTTAGGTAATTCACTCAGAAGAATTATGCTTTCATCCTTACCGGGTTCTGCTGTAAGTCAGATTAAAATTGACGGTGTTGTTCATGAATTTAGTGTAATCCCCGGTGTTAAGGAAGATGTTACTGAAATTGTCATGAATATCAAAAGTTTAGCAATCAGGAACACAAGTGATACAAGCGAACCAAAGACAGCTTATATTGAGGCTGAGGGCGAAGTTGTAGTGACAGCAGGTGATATACAAGCTGACCCGGATATAGAAATACTAAATCCAGACCAGGTGATTGCAACCTTATGTGGTGGTCCAGATAGCAGACTTTACATGGAACTGACTATTACTAACGGTAGAGGCTATGTAAGCGCAGACAAGAATAAAAATGATGATCTTCCAATTGGTGTAATTCCAATTGACTCCATCTATACTCCTGTTGAGCGTGTTAATCTTTCTGTTGAAAACACCCGTGTCGGACAAATTACTGACTTTGATAAGCTTACATTAGATGTATATACTAATGGAACTCTTATTCCGGATGAAGCAGTAAGTTTAGCAGCAAAGGTACTTAGTGAGCATCTTAATTCCTTCATTGATCTGTCTGAGAACGCTAAGACAGCTGAGATCATGGTCGAGAAAGAAGACAATGAAAAAGAGAAGGTTCTTGAGATGAACATAGACGAATTGGAGTTATCGGTTCGTTCTTACAATTGCTTGAAGAGAGCAGGTATCAATACTGTTGAAGAACTTACGAATAAAACAGCAGAAGATATGATGAAAGTAAGAAATCTAGGACGTAAGTCTTTAGAGGAAGTACTTGCAAAATTAAAGGAGCTGGGTTTATCTTTAAACCTTAGCGACGACTAAGTATAGATTATACTAGAAAAGCATAACGATCCAAAGGAGGGAATGAAATGGCAGGTTATAGAAAACTTGGTAGAACCTCAAGCCAGAGAAAGGCATTATTGAGAAACCAAGTAACAAATTTATTATACAATGGTAAAATTGTTACAACCGAATCCAAAGCAAAAGAAATTCGTGGCCTTGCTGAAGGCATGATTGCTCTTGCTGTTAAAGAAAAAGATAACTATCAGACAGTTACAGTTACAACTAAAGTTGCTCGTAAAGACAAAGATGGTAACAGAGTGAAAGAAGTTGTAGATGGTAAGAAAGTTACCGTTTTCGATGATGTTCAAAAGACAATTAAGAAGGATAATGCTTCTCGCGTTCATGCAAGAAGACAAATGATGAAATTTCTTTATCCTATTACTGAAGTGCCGAAAGAAAATGCAGGCAAGAAGAGAAATACAAAAGAGATTAACTTATCTGATAAGTTATTTGATGAAATTGCTCCAAAGTACGTTAATCGTAACGGTGGATATACAAGAATCGTAAAGATGGGCCTACGTAAGGGCGATGCAGCAATGGAAGTTTTAATCGAGTTAGTATAAGATTAAAAGCAAATATAAGAGGACGCGACTTGAAAAAGCCAGCGTCCTTTTTCTGATATAGAATAAAACGGACCCTAGATAACATGATTTTACGGTTCTAGCTCTGAAATATTTACTGATTTATATCCAAAATAATTGCGTGTTTGTTGAAATTTGTATAAAATATTTCTGATTTTAAAATTTATATTTTGTTTTAGCAGGTTATGAGGTATAATCTTGTATAACTAACAAATGGGGCTATGAAATATAGGGATTGATCATGACATAATAGGTAATAACCGTTTATTTTGGATTTGGCAAGGGTTTTGTTTAAGAGATGGTGTAAAGACAGATGTAAACACAACTTGTAAATCTAGGGAATCGATCAGGCCTCAATACGGAGATAGAATTAGCTGAATTTAATTTAGAAAGTAAATATTATTTGCGATAGATAAGACACATATTATTTTACAGATAGAAAATGGAAGGGTTTCCATGAATAGAAATGAGGTTATGTGATGGATATGATTAAGGTTGATAATTTATCTTTTGAGTATATCAGACGGGATGAGGACGGAAATGTGGAATCAATTAATGAGGCCATTGACGGAGTCAGCCTGGATGTGAAGAAGGGTGAATTTATCGCAGTACTTGGAGCAAACGGGTCAGGTAAATCAACTCTGGCAAAGCATATTAATGCGATTCTATACCCGACGAAGGGTGCTGTTTGGGTAAATGGAATGAATACAGCGGACGAGAAGAACCTGTGGGAGATCAGGCAGTCAGCGGGTATGGTGTTCCAGAACCCGGATAATCAGATTATTGCCACAGTAGTGGAAGAAGATGTGGGCTTCGGACCAGAAAACCTTGGGGTTCCGACGAAAGAAATCTGGGAGCGTGTTGAAAAATGTTTAGCAGCGGTAGGCATGCTGGAATTTAGAAAGATGTCCCCGAACAAACTATCCGGAGGACAAAAACAGAGAGTAGCAATTGCCGGTATTATGGCAATGAAACCGGAGTGTATCGTACTTGATGAGCCAACAGCAATGCTAGATCCAAATGGACGCAAGGAAGTCATTGCAACGGTCAGAGATCTAAACAGAGAAGAAAATGTTACAGTTATTCTGATTACTCATCATATGGATGAAGTAGTTTTGGCAGATAAAGTTTTTGTCATGGAACATGGCCGTATTGTCATGGAAGGAACACCAAGAGAAATCTTCTCCAGAGTGGATGAGATTAAAGAATACCGCCTGGATGTGCCTCAGGTGACTGAATTGGCGTTTGAACTGAAAAAAGCGGGGCTTAATGTACCTAACGGAATTTTGACGGTAGAAGAGCTTATAGAAGCTTTAGAGGCATTAAAACATTAGTTTGATATAAAATATAACGAGATGTCTGAAAGAAAACGACGAGGCATTTTCGGATAGGCAGGTGAAATAATTGCAGATTATTTTTGATGATGTTACATATGAATATAACGTTGGAACTTCATTTTCAAGAGAAGCAATAAAAAATATCAGCTTTTCAATTGAGAAGGGTGAATTTATTGGCTTAATCGGGCATACCGGTTCTGGTAAATCGACGCTAATCCAGCATATGGATGGTTTAATTAAAGCAACCAGCGGCCACATTTACTTTAATGGGGAAGATATCTATGAAAAAAGTTATAGCATGCGCAAATTAAGAAGCAAGGTAGGTTTAGTCTTTCAATATCCGGAGCATCAGCTTTTTGAAACGACGGTATTTAAAGATGTTTTGTTCGGTCCTTCCAATCTTGGACTTGATAAACTAGAATGTGAGCTTCGTGCATATGAAGCTTTAAAAATGGTAGGGATTGAAGATGACTTATTGGATGCCTCTCCCTTTGAGCTGTCAGGTGGTCAGAAACGAAGAGTTGCAATTGCAGGAGTACTGGCAATGAAACCGGAAGTATTAATCCTTGATGAGCCGACAGCAGGCCTAGATCCAAGCGGAAGAGACGGGATTCTTGACCAGATCGCGAAACTTCACGAGGAAAGTGGAATCACCATCATGCTTGTTACACATAGTATGGAGGATGCTGCAAAGTATGCAGACAGGCTGTTTGTCATGAACCAGGGCGAATTAGTCCTGCAGGATTCAACTAGAGAAGTGTTCTCTCACTATAAAGAACTTGAAGAAATGCATTTAGCAGCTCCGCAAGTTACCTATGTGATGTATGAATTAAAAAATAGAGGCTATCAGGTAGCAACCGATGCAACTACTGTTGAGGAAGCAAAAGAAGAGATATTAAGAGTGTTTCAGAATTCATAAACGGTACTTTCATTAGAGGTACAGCTTAGTTGCAGCATATTCTTAATTTCGTAATGATTAGCCAGGAAAGTGAGTATATTATGATCAGAGATATTACAATCGGACAATATTACCCCAGTGATTCAGCACTGCACCGCTTAGACCCTAGGGTGAAATTGATCGGGACCTTTATGTTTATCGTTTCCTTATTTATTTTTCATTCCTTATATGGATATATTGTGGTTACTTTATTTTTAGCGACCATAATTAAATTATCAAAAGTACCTTTTTTGTATATTTTGAAGGGTCTGAAAGCAGTGGTAATCTTACTTCTGTTTACGATGTTCTTTAATCTGTTTTTAACGCCGGGAACACCGATTGTTGAATTGGGCTTTATTAAAATTACAGAAGAAGGGCTGAAATCAGCCAGCTTTATGGGAATCAGATTAACTTATTTAATCCTGGGTTCCTCATTAATGACATTTACCACGACGCCGAATCAGTTGACGGATGGTTTGGAGAAAGTGCTCCGACCTTTAAATCGGATCAAAGTACCGGTTCATGAAATATCCATGATGATGTCAATTGCGCTCCGCTTTATCCCAATCTTATTAGAAGAAACAGATAAAATCATGAAGGCGCAGATGGCAAGAGGTGCGGATTTTGAATCAGGCGGAGTATTAAAAAGGGCAAAAAGCTTAATTCCATTACTAGTACCTTTATTTGTCTCTGCCTTTCGTAGAGCAAATGATCTTGCTATGGCGATGGAAGCAAGATGTTATCGCGGCGGGGACGGAAGAACGAAGATGAAGCCATTAACCTATAAGAATACCGATTATATCGCATATGCGGGGCTGATGTTCTATATTGCAGCGGTAATTATGGTTAGAGTACTGGAAAATATTTTCTCTTAAGTCTATTTATCCGGATCTTTTCCTTTCTACGTTCATTGTTCATAAGGAAGCGGTGACTTAGCAATATTTTATATAAACCTAAAGAAAGGGTCTCTTGAGTTGTTATGTGAGAAAAGCATTTTAACACAGAGGTAGGTATTCTGAAGAGGAATGCAGACACTCGCACTCAGAATTTGGATGTAAAACATGAAACGTATCAAATTAACAGTAGCATATGACGGAACTGCATATTGCGGTTGGCAGCTTCAGCCGGGGCATCCAACGGTGGAAGATGTATTAAATAAGACGTTAAGCAGTTTGTTGAAAGAGGATATTGCCGTGATTGGGGCAAGCAGAACGGATTCCGGTGTGCATGCGCTTGGAAATGTTGCTGTATTTGACACTGAAAAGCGAATGACAGCATCAAAAATAGCGCCTGCGCTAAACCAGAGACTGCCGGAGGATATCAGGGTATTAACTTCAGTCGAGGTGGCACCGGATTTTCATCCACGAAGAGTTCCGAGCTTAAAAACATATGAATATCATATTCAAAACAGGAAAATAGCGATTCCAACCGAACGTCTTTATGCAGCATTTATTTACTACAATCTGGATGTTTCACTGATGCAGAATGCGGCCGACTATCTTGTGGGAGAACATGATTTTAAAAGTTTCTGTTCGGTCAAGACGCAGACGATTAGCACGGTAAGAACAATTCACCATATAGAGGTAACGAGATCGGGGGATATTGTCACGATTTCTATCACAGGCGGTGGATTTCTTTACAACATGGTCCGTATTATCGTAGGAACTTTAATGAAAGTCGGACGAGGCAAATATCCACCTGAATATGTGAAAGAGATATTGCAAGGCCTTGATAGAGGTCTGGCCGGACCGACCGCATTAGCAGAAGGATTAATGCTAGTTAAAATCGAATTTCCAGAAGATACAACGATAGAGGAACTTGTGGAAAACGAGGAAGATGAGTAGAGAAGGCGAATCTATAATTTGAGATAATTTAAAAGGCATAATCTATATAGAAAATGACTAGACTTAGAGGATGACTAAAATAAATGATGACTAAAAAAAATGATGATAGCGCCATAAAAAGGAGGAGCCTGTATGTTTGAGTTTACCAGTGATTTAAGTTCAATTAATGATACAACAATAATACTTCGCCTGGTATTAGCCGTATTATTAGGAGGCATCATCGGATTCGAAAGAGGACGCAGCGGCCGTCCTGCAGGACTTAGAACTCATATTCTTGTCTGTCTCGGATCTGCAATGGCAGTGATGACGAATCAATATGTATTTCAAAAGTATGGAGTGAGCGATCCTACCAGACTTGGTGCACAGGTAATATCCGGCATTGGTTTTCTTGGTGCAGGTACGATTATTGTAACCGGAAGACATCAGGTCAAAGGACTGACGACCGCGGCTGGTTTATGGGCTACGGCCTGTATGGGTCTAGCAATCGGTATTGGCTTTTATAAGGCAGCATTCGTAGCAAGTGCATTGATTGTATTTACAACAGTGATTCTGCATCGTTTAGACAACTATATGCTGGCTAAATCCAAGGTACTGGATATTTATCTTGAATTTGATAAATCAGCATCTATAACGGCAGTATTAGAAGCTCTTAAGTCGCTCACGGTTACCATTGACTCGATAGAGATGGTAAAGCCAAATTATGATGTGAATGCTGCAATTGCAGCGATTATGACGTTACGGTTTAAGGAGAAGAGAGTCAGGTTAGAGATTGTAGGAAAAATCTGTGAAATTGAAGGCGTATCTTTTGCAGAAGAAATTTAATTAACTGATAAGTATAAGTTTTCGTGATATGCAAATGAAATTTCGATTATTTATTCCAAGTATAAAAGTATTTCATATAAGTGAAAAATTTTACGAAACAATTTAATTTACTTATAAGGAAATGCTTGACACATGAGGAATCTTATAATATAATAATGAATTGTGACGTGAGAATATTTGAGCCAATGCCCCGGTAAGAATATTTAAGACCGTGATTCGTAAAAAAAGTGATGCTAAGATGCTTCTTTAAGCACGAGCAGTCATTCAAAAAATATTGAGAATACATTTTCATAAGGAGGTAAACCGATGAAAAGTTTTATGGCTAGTCCATCAACAATTGAGAGAAAATGGTATGTAATTGATGCTACAGGACATACATTAGGCCGTCTCTCTTCAGAGATCGCTAAAATATTAAGAGGTAAAAACAAACCTACTTTCACACCCCACATTGATACAGGTGACTATGTAATTGTAGTGAACGCAGATAAGATCAAGGTTACTGGTAAGAAGATGGAACAGAAGATCTATTACAATCACTCCGATTATCCAGGTGGTATGAGAGAGACCACATTAGCTGAAATGATGGCTAAGAAACCTACCGAAGTTATCAGACTTGCTGTTAAAGGCATGCTCCCTAAAGGACCTTTAGGAAGAGAAATGATTACTAAGATTCATATCTTTGCAGGTCCTGAGCATGATCATGCAGCTCAGAAACCGGAAGTATTAGAGATTAAATATTAATCAAAGAGGTTGAAAGGAGGAAATAACATTGGCTAATGTAAAATATTACGGAACTGGTAGAAGAAAAAGCAGTGTCGCTAGAGTTTACCTTGTACCTGGTACAGGTAAGGTTATCATAAATAAAAGAGAAATGGATACATATTTCGGTCTTGAGACATTAAAGTTAATCGTTCGCCAACCACTTGTTCTTACAGAGAATAATGATAAATTTGACGTTTTAGTAAACGTTAGAGGTGGCGGATTCACTGGTCAAGCTGGTGCAATCAGACACGGTATTTCCAGAGCATTATTACATGCAGACGGAGATTATCGTCCCGCTCTTAAAAAAGCAGGTTTCTTAACAAGAGATCCAAGAATGAAGGAAAGAAAGAAGTACGGCTTAAAAGCTGCACGTCGCGCTCCTCAGTTCTCAAAGAGATAGGCAGTTACTTGCAAATCAAAATGTATATCAAAGCCCCAGAATGCTTGCATTCATGGGGCTTTTGTTATGCATTTTAATTACGGCTTTAGCCGGTTGAGCTTAGCGAGTTTCTCAACAGAGAAATGAGCTATGCGAAACATAAATCCACCTGCTATGCGGGTGGTGGGCCATTTGCTTATAGCAAAAAATCACCTTTTC
>JBASOB010000722.1:0-24513 GCA_049657865.1 Mobilitalea sp. | reverse complement strand
GCTTGAATCAAGCCGGCATCAGCAAGTGTAGAAAGCATATCACCTTTTGTTAAGAATACATCCGGCAATTCATCTCCTGCCATTAATGTTGTTAACTTTTCTTCATAATTATCACTATCTGTAAATTGATAATCAATGGTTACTCCTGCATTTGCTGTTGTAAATTTATCAGCTGCACTCCAAAAAGCTGCTGAGGTACCTGCGCCACCTTCTTCATGAAAATGAAATAAAGAAAATGCCCCAGTCATTCCCTCTGTCACTACTGCGGTTGCTTCTGGTGCTGTTGTTGCTTCAGCTGCTGTTGTTGCTTCTGGTTGTGTATTGATCTCCTCTGCAGATGATTTTCCGCATGCACATAGTGCTGCTGACATTGTTAATACCAAAAATACTGCTACCACTTTTTTGTAAACCTTCATACTATTACCCTCCTAAGTTTGTCAAAAGCAATCCTTATCCCTATCCCTAGTTATAAAGCTCTAATTGCTTTCTATAGGTCATATTATATACACTTAGCTGGGTAATGTATTTGTTGAAAAGTATATTTATTTGTCGTTTTCTACTCTTTTATATATTGTGCTTATTTATTCTATCATATCTTATTTTTCAAAATTTTTCCATCCTCAAATTATAATTTTCCAGTTCTTTTCTAACAACATACGCAAAAAAGAACTACTCATAGTCGGACGGATAATGCACCAACACACTAGGTTAGATTTTTAGTCTATCTCTAGCGCAGTTCGGTACATCGGGCAGACTGTGAGTAGTTCCTTTTAGTTATTATAGTAAAGGTTGAAGTGTTTATCCCTTTATCATTTTATCTTTTTGTATAATACTTTTATATTATAGTTATGCTTCAGGGAAGAACCTGGCTTAGGTGTTGTTCCTGGTACACTTGGATTCGGTGTTGTATTTGTAATCGCTACATCTGGAAGTTTAGCAAGTACATCAGAGTCACAGGCATCAAGAAGAGTTCGTGCATATTTATTCCCTGCCGATTTCACAAATTTCTTATTGATGCAAAAAATCCAGATCAACAGGAATATCATTCCTACACTGGCCGTCGGAATATAATTCACGACCCGATCAGATGCTTCTGAAATATTAGTAATCGTCGTTGTGGTAGTGATCGTATTAGTCTTATCGCTCTCTGTGATTACTTCTTTAATTTCTTTCCCTACCGATACAATTTCCGAATTGTTGAAGGGAACGATTTCATTGACTTCAAACACATGTAATGCAATCGGTATCATCATACATAGAATCGATATCACGATTCCCCAGGTCTTCATTCCAAGCAAGGTATAAGAAAACGAAAAATTAATATTTTCTTTTTGAATCAGTGGAAAATCACTTGCATTTTGTGTTCGATCGAACAGCCATTCATAAGCATCATCCGCCATCGCTCTCATCTGATCTTTATTATATGAATTTTCTTCAATTACTTGAAAACCTTTCATTTTCTTTCCTAAAAAGTCATAATAATGAGTTCTGGTCATTGGAGTTCGTAATTTGTGATCCATTTCCTCAGACTTAAAAGGCATCAAATAAACCTGCACCGGCATACGATGATCCGGAAAACATTTCCTAAGAATATCCTTACTCTTTTCCCTGGTAATGATGATAAATATATTACATAGCGCATAAGCAGTCAAAGCAATCATTGTTGTGGAGTAGATTCCCCTTATCTCAGGTAACATTAAAAACATTCCGATTATTACAGGAGCAAGTAATATAATGCAAACACTGATTCTGACTCGAATATCAAATTTATCAAACGTATCCTTCATACTTACCGCCATTCCTTTCAATTGGCAATATCACAAACAGTACTCTATATTACGAGAAAATATTACCATAAAAGTTCAAATTTTACAATATGTCACAAAAAATCCTGTCATTACTCGCAGATGCAACTGCGAAAACAACAGGATTAAATTTCATATATTCTTCTATCTATTTAGTCTTCTTCATTCTCTATTCGTTCCAGTTATGATAAACCTCTTGCACATCGTCATCCTCATCAAGAAGATCAAGGATTCTCTGCATCTGTTTTACAGAATTGTCATCGGTAAGATCAACGTAAACTTGTGGAATCATGGTTACTTCTGCCTGCATCATTGGGATATTGGCTTTTTCAAGTTCATCTCTGACTGCGCTGAAATCATCCGGATTCGTTACAATTTCAAAGCTGTCTTCTTCTTCCACGAAGTCTTCTGCACCGGCCTCTAATGCGATTGTCATCAAATCGTCAGCATTCATGCTGCACTCTTCTCTGTCAATAATAATCTGTCCTTTTTTATCAAACATAAAGGATACACAACCTTGTGATCCAACATTTCCATTTCCTTTGGTAAATGCATTACGAATATTGGCAGCGGTTCTATTCTTATTATCGGTTAAAGCATCTACGATGATTGCGGTTCCGCTTGGGCCATAGCCTTCATAGGATACTGCTTCGTAATTAACGGAGTTAGCATCTCCTGCAGCTTTCTTAATACTTCTGTCAATTGTTTCATTTGGCATATTATTC
The DNA here is from genome assembly GCA_049657865.1 of Mobilitalea sp. Classification (GTDB taxonomy): domain Bacteria; phylum Bacillota; class Clostridia; order Lachnospirales; family Lachnospiraceae; genus Mobilitalea. Next base: position 21,983 of record JBASOB010000722.1, on the reverse strand, counting down.
GATTTTGCTTTTGCAATAATATCTTTTAAACGGCTGTTTAAGTTTGGATCTGTTCCGCCGCCTTCTTTTACTGCAACCGCAATTTCACGGCCTAATTTCGTAAAAGCTTTTCCTTTTGAGGAATCATTTTTTTCTTTTTTATGCTTAATGTTTGAAAACCTATTATGTCCTGACATTTCAATTCTCCTTATCTATCTTCATTACTTACTTATCAATGATTAGCCTTAAATATTCTAACACCATTTCGTAGGTAGGGCAAGTATATTTTCATCAAGTCTTATCAGATCTAATCACTATCTTCTATTATTTATTCTTCTGTATCTACAAATTTCATTCTAAATTTAACGATTCAGAATCACATATCTTAATATCTATTCTGCATTCAATATTTTACTTAATTTCTCCATCACGTCAATGGTATCTTCATTGGAGCGGATTGCACAGAGAACCGTATCATCACCAGCGATACATCCAACAATGCTGCTCATGTGAAGTGCATCAAGTGCAGCTGCAACAGCCATCGCCATTCCGGGAACTGTCTTAATTACCATAATATTCTGTGCTCTGTCCATAGACACGAAACCATCTTTTAGCACACGCGTATATTTCTCGCTCATACCAGCTTCCGTCTTCTGAAGTACAATATATTTTTGTCTTCCGCCGTCTACTGCAACTTTGGTTAATTTAAGTTCTCTAATATCTCTTGATACTGTTGCCTGTGTTACATTATAACCGTCCTTCATTAATTTTTCGGCTAAATCCTCCTGTGTCTCGATGTCATATTTATTAATCAACTCGATAATTTTACTTTGTCTGCTTATCTTCATCTTTTACACCAGCACCTTTCTATCTTATTTAGATTTCTTAATCTCCGTTATTCCCTAGCTTTGACCGCAAAATCTCATAAATACCAGTGCGGTTAAATTTAATTAATTTCGTATCATACAGCGCCTTCTGTAATATAATAACATCCTCGGTACCCAGGTCAATTCCTGGTTTTCCATCAAAAGTCACAACCGCTTCTGCTTCCTGTGTTTTCTTGCTTTTACCTATTACGACTTTAATTGTATCTCCAGCTGGGACTACAATACTACGTGGACTTAAGGAATGCGGACAAATCGGAGTGATTACCATAACATCTGCCTGTGGAATTACGATTGGTCCACCTGCTGACAGATTATAGGCAGTCGATCCTGTTGGTGTAGATATGATTACACCGTCTCCCATAAAATTATCAACTAATTCATCATTTACATAAATGCATAGGCTGATGATTCTGGAAAATCCTTTTCGTGCAATAACGACATCATTAAGCGCAAACATGGGAGATGTCACTTCTTTATTATGAGTGGAATCATAACTAATGTTTCCTTCAATCATTAATCTTTTTTCAATTCTATAATCATCTTTAAAAAGCCGGTCTAAAGCATCAAATACATGAATCTCCTCTATCTCAGCCAAGAAACCCAAGGTTCCCATATTTACTCCAAGGATTGGAATATTATGATGCATAAGGTCGTTCGCACTCTGAATAATTGTTCCATCTCCGCCTAGTACGATGGCACACTCGATATCTTCTGCAATAATTCGTGGAGTTGACTCCTCCATATTCGCGGATACACTTGCTAAAATCGCTGTTTTACCTGCTTTTTCAATATAGGCAGCTATCTTATTCGTAACAAGCAAATTAGTATCTTTTTCTTTATTGGTTATTATAATAAATCGATTCATCTTGTTTGCTACGCTCCTCAAATAACTATTCTTCGTAAATATACACGAAAAGTCTACCATAGAATTCCATAAATTTCAAGCTTTCATGCATATATTTAAGTATTTGTTAATAAATATTCAGAGAATTATTATAATAATATCCATGCCTTTCTCTCCGCTTATAATCTTTGAGTTGTCGGCACAAAATTTCAGGTGAAAGAATCACCTATCACACTCTGTCCTAGTACTTAATTTTCTGAAAGATCATGGTGTGCTGCCTTTACAACAGCTGCAATTTTATGAGAATCCATAGGATTCCCTTCAGGGTAACTATTCATTTCTTTATCAATACTATTCTTTCTAATATAGAGTAAATATTCTATATTTCCTTCCGGTCCCTTAATTGGTGAAAAATCTAAATCCATACAGTCAAACCCAATAGAGGCAGCGAAACTAGATACATTTACAATAACTTCTTCATGTACCTTCTGGTCACGAACAACACCCTTTTTTCCGACTTTTTCTCTGCCTGCTTCAAACTGTGGTTTAATCAGACATACGATTTCACCATTATCTTCTAACAAATCCCGAACCGCCTGCAATACTTTCGTCAAGGAAATAAAAGACACATCAATAGAAGCGAATGCTACCTTATCTTCAATCTGTTCGGGTAGAAGATATCTGACATTCGTTTTTTCCATGGAGATTACTCTCTCGTCCTGACGAAGTTTCCATGCTAACTGATTTGTGCCAACATCAACAGCATATACTTTCACAGCTCCATTTTGTAGCATACAGTCCGTAAAGCCTCCGGTTGAAGAGCCGACATCCATGCAGATTTTGCCTTCCACACGAACACCGTACTGCTCCATCGCTTTTTCAAGTTTCAGACCACCACGGCTGACATATTTTAAAGGATTGCCCTTTACTTCTATCTCTGCTTCTTCAGGAAAAGTACTCCCTGCCTTATCTTCACGTTGTCCTTCTACGAACACATTCCCTGACATGATGATAGCTTTGGCTTTTTCCCTGGATTCTGCTAAGTTTCTATTTACTAATAACATATCTAATCGTTCTTTCATCACTGCCTCTTTCAATACCTACTTTATAATTCAGTCTTAATTCTTGCCACAATACTTTCTGCGTCAAGTCCAAGCTTCTTCTGAAGTTCTGCGGAACTTCCATGTTCTACAAAAACATCCGGAACCGAAATGTTAATCTGCGTAACGTTCCTGATTTTCGCCGTACACAGGTAATCCGATACACTCTGTCCATAGCCTCCGCTTCTTACATTTTCTTCAAGGGTAACAAGTAACTTATGTTTATCAGATAGCAACTGAATCATATCTTTATCAATTGGTGATACGAATCTCGCATTGACAAGTGTGATTTTTCTTCCTTCTCTTGCAAATGCTTCCACGACTTGATGACCTGTTTTCACCATGCTTCCAACTGCTAGTAATGCGATATCTTCTCCTTCAATGATCATCTCACTTTTCCCAAGTTCCATCGGAGCCTGATATTCACTAAGTCCGGTATATGCCTCTCCCTTAGGATAGCGAATTGCAATCGGTCCTTCGCAAGAAACTGCATACTCTAGCATTTTCTCCAGTTCCTCGCTGTTTTTCGGTGCCATCACCGTCAAATTAGGAATATGAGACAGGAAGGACAGATCAAAGGTTCCTTGATGAGTCTTGCCGTCTCGTCCTGTAATTCCTGCGCGGTCAATCGCAAAGATAACCGGAAGATTATTAATGCAGACATCATGTATTATTTGATCATATGCTCTCTGCAAGAAGGTTGAATATACTGCAATAATCGGTTTATATCCACCCATTGCCAGTCCTGCAGCAAAAGTGACCGCATGCTGTTCTGCAATTCCAACATCGAAGAAACGGCTTGGATATAAATTTTTAAATTCATTGAGTCCTGTTCCAAACGGCATTGCTGCAGTAATCGCGACTATTTTATCATTGGTTGCTGCTACTTTGAGCAGGCTTTCTGAAAATACTTTTGTATAAGAGATTGTATGATCCGTTTTATATGGTTTTCCACTTCTAATATCAAAAGGATCTACTCCATGAAATCTGCTTGGATATCGTTCTGCTAATGGATATCCTTTCCCTTTTTTGGTAATCACGTGAAGAACGACCGCTTTCTTAGCTTTCTCAGCTGCCTGTAAGGCTGTCAGCATCTGGTCAATATTATGCCCGTCAATCGGACCGATGTAGATGAGTCCCATATCTTCAAAGAACATGCTTGGCAGCATAAAATATTTAACCGCATCCTTCGAACGTTTTAAACGGTCTATGATTGTCTGCCCAATTCCCGGCAGATGATTAAGTGTACTCTCCATACGCTCTTTGAATTTAGTGTATTTTGTATTAGTTCTTAGTTTTGCAAGATAATTCGCCATACCTCCTACATTTTCCGAGATAGACATATTATTATCATTCAGAACAATAATCATATTACTCTTAAGTCTTCCTGCATTATTAAGTGCTTCAAATGCCATACCTCCGGTTAATGCACCGTCTCCAAGTACTGCAATTACTTTATTCGTATCGCCGTTCAGATCCCTTGCTTTTACAAGCCCGAGAGCTGCTGAAATAGCCGTTGAGCTATGTCCTGTGTCAAAGGAATCGCATAAGCTTTCTTCTCTCTTGGGAAATCCGCTTAAACCATCTATTTGGCGTAGGGTAGAAAACATATCTTTTCTACCTGTCAGGATTTTATGGGTATATGCCTGATGGCCTACGTCCCAGACAATCTTATCCTGAGGGAAATCAAGTGATAGATGAAGTGCCATAGTAAGCTCTACAACCCCAAGGTTGGAAGCTAAATGACCTCCGGTTTTACTTATATTATCGAGCAGAAATTTTCGTATCTCTTCTGCTAATTTATCATATTCCTGTGGTTTTATTTTCTTAATATCATTTTCATGATTTATATTACCAAGTAGTGCAGGCATATACCAACCTCATTTCATATATAGGATTAGTACCCAAATCGCAGGGAGTCATTCCCTGTGGTACTATTACTTTCAAATCTATCTATTTCTTTCTGCTAATCAGCATCAGGATTAATGCCTTTAAAAACTCATTCTGATAAGGAAGCGCTTCATAATTGTCGATTGCCCTTTGGGAAATAGCAGCAACTTCTTTATTGGCACTATCCAGATCCATGAGTGATACATAAGTTACCTTCGCGTTTTTCTCATCGCTGTGCACGGGCTTTCCAAGTATCTCCGGGGAGCTGGTCACGTCAAGGATGTCGTCTTTTATTTGGAATGCCAGTCCGATATCTCCGGCAATATGTTCGATTTTATTCACATCATTTTCACTGGCACCTGCTAATACAGCACCAATCATCATAGCTGTTTCTATTAACGCGCCGGTTTTCAAGCCATACATGTAATCTAATCGGCTACGGTCAACTACTCCGTGGAACTCTTCCACATCAATTACCTGTCCGCCGATCATGCCATAACTTCCGGCTTTTTTTGCTAATATCTGCATCGCTACTGCCGTCCGCTGATATGCGGTCAGTTGATCTATTCCTTTTAAATCAGGGATTACTTGAAATGCCTTTCCGGCAGTCTCAAATGCTAAATTAAGTAAGCCATCTCCTGCTAAGATAGCCATTGCTTCTCCAAATACAATATGTGTTGTTTTTCTTCCTCTTCGGTATTCATCATTATCCATTGCTGGTAGGTCGTCATGCACCAAAGAATACGTATGTATCATCTCAAGCGCCGCCATAAAAGGTTCGATAATCGTTCTTTCTTCTCCACCAAAAAGCTGATAAGTTTCTAACATCAGCATTGGCCGTAAACGCTTCCCACCTGCAAGTAGACTATAATTCATTGCTTCAAACACAGTTTTCTGATATCCATCTTCCTTGGGAATAAATTTTTTAAGGATATCTTCTATTTCCTGTGTCCGATTCTCTAATTCCTGATCAAAGTTCATTTGCTTCACCATTCTCATTTAAAATGATAAGTTCCTTCTCCACTTTATCAATCGAATCATTACATGATTTTAATAACTTCATTCCCTCCTGATAAAGGGTAAAGGAATTTTCCAAGCTCACATCTGACTTCTCAAGTTCTTCCATGATATGGTTCAACTCTTCAAAGGATTCTTCTAATGTATTTGCTACATTTTTCATTTCTTTCTCCGCCATGATGATATCTCCTCTTCTTTCCGGTCCAATTATATTAATTAATCAGGCCGCCTCTTATTACTTGGCTCAACTCTTCGACTCTCGCTTTTATATCGCCATCAAGGAGTGACACCGTTAACAATTCATTCATCTGTACCTTCTGTATGCTTTGGATTGGTTTATTATCTTCCCCTGCAACAAGTGCATATCCCTTGTTCAGCTTTGACAGCGGTGATAAACCCTCCAGCTTTGCGATGTATAGTTCAAGTCGATGTCTTTTTTCTTTGATGATCTGGTTCATGCTCTGCTGAAGCTTCTGTTCTGTATTCATCAGAAACTGTCTCTTCTGCTTTATCTGATAAGAAGGGCTTGCGTAAAAAAGCCTCATTCTGAATTCCTTTAATCGGTTCTGGCTTAATACAATCTTCTGCTGTAGCTCTCTACTTAATTTACGTCTGTAATCCCGTATCACTCCTTGAAATGCTATGTAATCATTCACAGCAAGCTCTGCTGCCGCTGATGGCGTCGGTGCACGTAGATCCGCTACATAATCTGCAATTGTGATATCCGTTTCATGTCCCACTGCTGATATAATCGGTGTATTACAGGAATAAATTGCTCTTGCCACGATTTCTTCATTAAATGCCCATAGATCTTCAATTGATCCACCACCTCTTCCGATAATGATGGTATCAAGTCCCAGCTTATCTAACAGTGCAATTCCTTTCGCCACGCTTTCGGCGGAACCTGCACCTTGAACCAATGCCGGATACAGTATTAATTGAACATATGGATTTCTTCTTTTGGAAATATTGATGATATCTTGGATTGCCGCTCCTGTAGAAGCTGTAACAATACCGACTTTTTTAGGAAAAGAGGGAATCGGTTTTTTATGTTCCTGGTTGAACAGTCCCTCTTCCTCCAAATCCTTCTTTAATTTTTCAAACTGTTCATAAAGTCGACCTTGACCGTCAAGCCTAATCTCATTGGCATAAAGCTGATATTTGCCATCACGTTCATATACATTGATACTTCCCATTGCAATGACGCTCTGTCCTTCTTCCAGTTTGAACGTCAGACCGCGTCTCTGCCCTGCGAACATTACACAAGCCAATTGCCCCTGAGTATCCTTTAAAGTAAAATAGATATGCCCAGAGGTATGATATTTACAATTTGAAACCTCACCCTTAATAAAAATATGGCTGAGGACCTGATCCCTTACAAATAAATTCTTAATATATTGATTTATCTCCGTAACTGAATAAGCTTGTCCCATGCGTACCTCCAGGTTATGCTAATTTAGCCAACACTCCATTGATAAAGCTTGGAGATTCGTCTCCACCAAATTTCTTAGCCATCTCAATGGCTTCATTGATTGCAACTTTAACAGGGATATCCTCGTCAAAGCGCATTTCATAGACAGCCAGTCGCAGCAATGTCAAGTCAACCTTATTCATACGGTTCAAATTCCAACCGCTGGCTGTGCTATCTAAAATCTGGTCAACTTCTTCCAATTTCTCTATCACAGAATGAAAACGTGTCGTCAAGTATGATTGTTCTTCCATTGTTGGTTCTTCGAGTCCGGAAAGATACAACTGCATTTGTTCTTCTAATTCATTTGCCTCATGGAAATCCTTGCGAAATAGCATAAGGAAAACATGTTCTCTTATTTCTCTTCTTGTCACGGTGCGGTTCCTCCTAGTTTGGGTGTACTTATTCTTTATAGTACACGAATAAACAACCCTTAAATTCTTGATCTAAGGGTTGTTAGGGAATTAATTACTCTTTCACTATATTAACACCAGCAATTCTGATGTTAACTTCCTTGACCTGTAAACCGGTCATATTCTCTATTGCCAACTTAACCTTTTCTTGTACTTTCTTAGCTGTATCAGGAATCCCAACACCATAATCCAAGGTAAGTGCCATATCAACAGATACTGCGTCCGGGCTTACTAGAACCTTTACGCCTTTAGATAAATTTTTCTTTCCTAATTTTCCAGTAAGTTCATTGGTGATATTACCGATGGTTGAATATACACCTTTTACTTCAGAAGCTGCTAATGCTGCAATTGATGCAACTACTTCATCGGCGATCTGTACTTCTCCAACCTTGCCATTTTCATGTATCTTATATGTGTTCCTGATTTCCGGTTCTTTATTCACAATGACTACCTCCTAAGTTCCAATCGTTTTCCATTATTATCTCAATTTAATAACATTATATAGTATTATATCAAACTTCGCAACTTTTTCAATTACAAATATAATATTCGCCAAAATAGGAATTGCAAATTCATGGTATCTATATTATTCTTTTTAGTATGTTATACTTGTAGAAAACATGATATCGATATAGCCAATTCCGTTAAGACGGAATAAACATTGCGCTTTATTAAACCAGTCCTGCAGAAATCATGTGAGATTAATTTCTTACTAAAATCATACAAGCCAAGTAAGAATCAATATCAACTTCTGCCAGGTAATTTATAGTGAACCAAGAATGGAGATCAAACTATTATGAGATATGGGTTAATCGGAGAAAAATTGAGCCACAGTTATTCTAAAATCATTCACGAAAAACTGGCTGATTATACGTATGACCTCATCCCTTTAAACAGAGATGAATTCAAGTTCTTTATGGAAGCTAAAGATTTCACTGCCATTAATGTAACCATTCCCTACAAACAGGCAGTTATTCCTTATCTAAACGAACTAGATCCCTTAGCAGAACAAATAGGCGCAGTGAATACTATCGTGAATAAGTCCGGTCATTTAATCGGATATAATACTGATTTTTATGGTCTAGAATATATGATCAATCATAACAATATCGTGATTGAAGGTAAAAAATGCCTTATTCTCGGCAATGGAGGAACCTCACAGACAGTGCATGCGGTATTAAAGCATTTGGGTGCCAAAGAGATTCTCGTTGTCAGCCGGCAGAATTCCGTGGATACCATCTCTTATGAAAAATGTTATGAACATCATTTTGATGCCGAAATAATTGTGAATACCACGCCTCTTGGGATGTTCCCAAATCTGGATTGTTCTCCTCTTGACTTGACTACCTTCACGAAATGTGAGGCAGTCGTGGATGTTATTTTCAATCCACTGCAAACAAAATTCACGCTCCAGGCCGAAAATCTGGGGATCAAGGCCATAACCGGTCTTGAAATGTTAGTTGCTCAGGCAAAGCAGGCAATCGAATTCTTTTTGGACAGCAAGATAGAGGATTCGAAAATTGATATTATTTATCATGATTTATTAAAGATTATCTACGAGAAATGAGATTGATCCGAAAATAATCTCTTTATGAATTCAGCAATTGTTTTATTTCTATCTTCTAGTTTCTAGCTTCTACCGTAAGAACAAAATAGCGTAAGTCATGGAAATCCTAAGTTTTCCTCGACTTACGCTATTAATATACTATTACCCATCAAATACTTATCGCTTGTTGAATCAATTGTACCGAAGATACTATCTTCTTCACACGATTAAACTCTCTTTAAATATTCGCCTGTTCTGGTATCAATACTGATCTTGTCACCCTGTTCAACGAATAATGGAACATATACGGTTGCACCGGTCTCAACAACTGCAGGTTTTGTAGCGCCCTGTGAAGTATCTCCCTTGAATCCTGGCTCTGTCTCCGTAATTTGAAGTTCTACAAACAATGGAGGTTCAATTGCAAATACTTTGCCATTATGAGCAAGCATCTTAACCATCTCGTTCTCTTTTACAAACTTGAGTGAGTCACCTGTTGATTCCTGAGGCATCGCTATCTGCTCAAAGTTTTCAACGTTCATAAAGTAATACAGATCATCATCGCTGTATAAATATTGCATATCGCTTCTATCAATACGAGCTAGTGGATATTTTTCTGTCGGACGAAATGTCTTCTCAATTACACCACCACTAGTAATGTTCTTTAATTTAGTTCTAACAAATGCTGCGCCTTTACCGGGTTTAACATGTTGAAATTCAATAATTTGATATATATTATTTTCCATCTCAATGGTTATGCCGTTTCTGAATTCGCCTGCTGAAATCATACTTAAAATTCCTCCTTAGATTGACTACTCAATAGTCTATAATAACCTGACATTTTTTGCAACAGTTTTTTTCGAGACTGATGAAATTTAGTATTCTAATGTCTTATTTTTCTATCAAATGATGCATTTTTAGCATCATTTGATAGATTTTTGCTATAATTCGATGAGTTTTTTCTCTGAATGTGCAAAATTTTCGCAGCCATTCTCTGTAATCACCACTAAATCCTCGATTCGAACGCCACCAAAATCTTTTATATAAATGCCAGGTTCCACTGTTTCTATCATTCCGGCAAGAATAATTTCTTCCTCAGCCATTGAGAATCTTGGATTCTCGTGAATAAATAACCCGACACTATGTCCCAGACCATGTCCAAAACAGCCCTCATATCCAGCTGAATAAATGATATCTCTTGCCACTCTGTCTACTTCTTTCCCCTTGTATCCGGGTTTGATAAAGTCCAAGGCGGCAAGCTGCGCTTTTAATACCGTATTATATACTTGCTTTTGTTTGTCCGATGCTTTCCCTACCACAATCGTTCTGGTCATATCAGAACAGTATCCCTCGTAAACACAGCCAAAGTCCATCGTGAGGAAATCTCCATTCTCGATTTTCTTCTGTGACGGTACTGCGTGAGGCATGGAAGAATTAACTCCTGAAGCAACGATAGCTGGAAAGCTCTCGCCCTGCGCACCTTTCATCTTCATAATAAATGCAAGTCGTGCTGCAATCTCAAGTTCCGTTACACCAGGTTTAATTTCTTTCAGAATTTCAGCAAACGCTTCATCTCCGATTGCTTCTGCCCGTCTAATATATCCCAGTTCGGTAGGAGTTTTAATTCTTCTTAAAAAAGTAATCTCTTCTCCGACCGGAACAAGTTCCTTTACGGTAAGCTTATCTTTGAGTTTTGTATAGCTAGCAAACAACATGTCTTCTGCTTCAAAACCAAGACGGTGTACCTTCTCCGTTTGAAGGATATCATTGATGGCTTCTTCATACCCGCCCGGTCCAATTGTAATAATCTCATAGCCCTTTGCTTCCGCTTCTGCCTGAATGGTGTATCTGAAGTCGGTTAAAACTGCATGTCTTTTATCCGAAATATATAAATATCCGGTAGCACCAGCAAATCCGCTGATATAGCGCATATTATATCCATTCGATATTAATACCGCTTCAAGGTTAAGTGTCTTTAATATTTTCTGTACTCTTTGAAAGTTTTCCATCAGTATCCCTGTCTTTCTGTAGATTAAATCTGCTCGTTATTTTAATTGTATTCCGCTGGCAGCTACATTGAAGCAATATATTCCATTGCCAAAAGATATCCCTGTAACCCCAACCCACTGATCTGTCCATTACATACCGGAGCCGTAACCGAAGTATGTCTAAATTCTTCTCTTTGATGAATATTTGAAATATGCACTTCGATTTTAGGAACCGTGATGGAAGACAGTGCATCGCGAATTGCATAGCTATAATGAGTATAGGCACCCGGATTAATCACGATACCCTCCACCTTGTCATAATATGCTTTCTGAATCCGATCAATGATCTCACCTTCACTGTTGCTCTGAAATGTTTCCAGTTCTACTGCTAATTCTTTTGCTTTTTCTTCTAAAATTCCAAGTAAATATTCAAAGTCCTGGGTTCCATAAATTCCTTTTTCTCTGATTCCCAAAAAGTTTAGATTTGGTCCATTGATTACCAGTATTTTCATTGCTGTTTTCCTCCAATTAATATATCATTTTCATATAGGATTCCATGATCAAATGGACAATTGCCTCCACCGATTTATCATCGGTCGCAATAATTCTATGCGCCGCTCTTTCATAGATCGGTTCTCGCGTTGATAGCAGGTGGTCGACTTTACGTTCTAGTTCGTCGCCCTTAAGTAAGGGCCTTGTCGTATCTCCCTTAAGCCGTTCCATGACACTTTCCTTTGAGACTCTTAAATACACGACATATCCCATTTCTTTGATCAATCTGGCGTTCTGTTCACGAAGGGGCAGCCCTCCTCCGGTTGAGAGAACCGTCTGATCAATGGTAGGTAATAATTCCTTGAGTAATAGTGTCTCCAGATTACGGAAATATTCTTCTCCCTGGGCTTCAAAAATATGATTAATGGTATCATGTGTATTCTGCTCAATAATATGATCCATATCGCGGAAACGGTAGGACAGGAGCTCTGCCAAACGTTCTCCCACGCTTGTTTTACCAGATCCCATGAATCCAATTAAAATTATATTGTGTTTTAACTTTTGATTCATACGTACCCTCGCAATCAGCTTTTATTCATCTCAGGTTGTTCTTCGAATTCTTAAGGGATATTCTTTTAAGATATTCTTATAAGATATTCTCTTAAGATATTCCTTTAAGGGGTTTTTCAAGTTATTCTTTTGGGATTTTACCTTTTTTAAGATCCTTATCATAATAATACAATACGATCTTTTCCAATTTACGCTTAAATACTATTTGAATTTCTTCTTTTGGGTGAATCGGTTTTACTAGGTAGGTAAGCAACCCAACTCGATTCGCTCCATAAACATCAGTAAATAATTGGTCCCCGACAAATACAGTAGTTGCAATACCAGTTCCCATTAATTCAACTGCTTTTAAATAGTTTTTCCGTGCCGGTTTATTTGCTTTATAAATATACTTTGTTTTAATCTGCTTATTAAACCGGCTAACTCTCTCTTCTTTATTATTAGAAATAAGACATGTCTGAAAACCTATTTTTTTTAATCTGGCAAATAATTCGATTGCTTTGTCACTGGCATCCGCACCATGCGGTACTAAAGTATTATCAATATCAAACAATATTCCTCGATAACCTTCTTGATACAGCTTCTCATAATTGATTTCATAAGAACTGTCTGACATTCTTTTAGGGTAAAATTTTCGAAACATCGCCATCTCCTGATCTATCCTTCTCAAAGAAAAGGAAAAACACTATTATAATGTTCTGATTATTATTTATTATAACAAGTGAAAGAATTAAGCACAAGTATCAAACAATTATTTATATCAGAAAAAGAAGGTATCTAGACACCTCCCTATTTTCCTGTTTTATTAAGTTTGAGACTTTATTCAAATTGTTGCCTTAATAAATCTGATCATATTATTTATGAATCACAATATTTTTACTTTTTATACAATTATCTTTTCAGTTTTAGATTTTCATCTTTCAACCTTCAATTTTCAACTTTTACTTTCAGCTTTTAGCTTTAGCTGTTTGCTGTTTGCTGTTTGCTTTAGTTTTATCTTTTAGCTTTTAGCTTTGGTTTTTTGCTTTTAGCTTTAGCTTTTTACTTTTAGCTTTTTGTTTTAGATTTAGCTTTTTGCTTTAGATTTAGCTTTTTGCTTTAGATTTAGCTTTTTGCTTTTAGCTCATTATTATTAACTTCTTTTACTTACTGCCTGAATCAACCTCTCGTCTCTTACTTGAGAATTATCTTTTATCATCGAAAAATCCATTGCTTTATATGTCCATACCGCACGACCAATGCCATATTCAATTAACAAACTGCTTAAATCATCATGCCAGTGAATCGTGCTTTCGATATCTGCATTCTCAATCACGCCATATTCACCACAATATAAAGGTACATTTCGCTCTTTTATGAAATCAAGCGCTGGCTGCAGATATTTTCTAAGAGTCTCCTTATTGATTCTTTCATCAAAAGCAGTCTGGTTTCGAAGATTTTCCAGTTTAAGGAGATATCTGCGATAATCTTCTGCTCCAGATGGATAAGGTAACTTTAAGTCGATATCTTTCATTATCGGTTCCCAGGAGGCCATCTGGTGAGTAAAAATATGTGGTTCATAGAAGTGAAAGGTATAAATAAGGTTCTCATCTGTGATACGGCTCAGTTCATTCAGTGTTGTTACGCTGTTATATTGGTTGCCGCCAATTATGATTGCACGATTTTCATCAATATCACGAATTGCCTGTATTGCTCTTCTGCTTAAATTGTTCCAACGTTTGGAATCCGGTTCTACGATTTCATTAAGAAGTTCAAAGGTTACATTTCTTCCAAAATTCTTATATCTTCGCGCAAATTCCTGCCAAATCGAAATAAAACGATTTTGCATGCCCTCGTCCTCAAATAATATATTTTCACCCAATTGATGAAAGGCATAACCCGCGCTACGATGCAGATCCAAAATAATATTCAGATTGTTCTCCTCACACCACTTTATGCATTGATCAATATAAGCAAACCCCTCTTCTCTATAATACAGGGGATTTTCGTCATTTTCAATCACCATATAATCGATAGGCAATCTGACATGATCCATTCCCCACGAGGCAATCCGCATAATATCATCTTTCGTGATAAAATTTTCAAAGTGTTCCTTAGAAGCCTCAGAAAATTGTGAGATCCAGCCGCCTAAATTCACTCCAGTTTGGTATCCAATCAGTATATTTCTCATAGTAATAACCATACCCTTCTTTACTCCTGCAAACTTTGGGCTCTAGGCATAAAGTTGCGTGTGAAGATATTTTTTCTTCGCACTAATTTTCGTGCCGACATGTTGCTTTCGGCTCAGATAGTGATGAAAGTTTCTTTTTTTAATCTAATTCTTCTCGCCGCTACATATCGATAATTCAAACAATTAATTTTCCACCAAAAAATCCCATATACCAACCATAAGTTTAGTATATGGGATTCCATGAGTTTTACAATGGTAATTACTTAATTATTAATGCAATATCTTATATTACAGCCTCTATTCCGTAAGATCCGATGTACAGAAAGGGCATTTGGTTGCTGCAAGGTTGACATCCGACAGGCAATGAGGGCATTTCTTTGTTGTTACTTCAGCTACTTCCGGTTTCCTCATCTTATTGATTCCTTTTACAATTAGGAATACTACAAGTGCCATTATTACAAAGCTTATGATTCCGGATATGAAGGCTCCGTATTTTACTACAGCTGCCTCTGCATCTACTGCTTCCTGTAAAGTATCGTAATGAATTCCATCCAGTGAAATAAATAGATTAGTAAAATCTATTTTGTTAGTAAATAAGCTCAAAACAGGCATAATAACATCATTTACCAGGGAATTAACTAATGCGGTAAATGCAGTACCAATTATGATACCAACTGCTAAATCAATCATGTTTCCTCTTAATATAAATTTCTTAAACTCCTTTAGCATGGTTGTATCCCTCCTATCATTTTATGAAGATCGCCATATAATCCACTACCCGATTAATAGAATAATTATACTACGCAATATATCATATGAAAAGAATAAAATTACATATTTCCCATAATTTTTGAATATTTTTTCATATTCTATTCACTCTGTCTTATTTCCAGAATTTAACCCGTCACTACCGTCAAATTTCACCTTGAATAACAGAATAATAGAATTTCAAATACTGCTCAGTTTATGTTTTGCACAAAGAGCTGCACCAGCCATTCCCGCCGAATCGCCTAAAAGCGCAGTAGTTATGATACATTTTTCATTTGCGATTTTTAAGGCGTGTGAATTTATTGTTTCTTTCATTCCTGCGAACAGTCTTTCTCCGGCTGCTGCCATACCGCCGCCTATTATGATTACTTCCGGATTATAAAGATTGATTACATTGGTTAGTCCAAATCCAAGAATCTCACCAGTCTCCTTTAACGTGTCGATTGCCGTCTCATCCGAAAGGTCATATGCTTTAGAAATCATCTTTGCTGTTACCAGTGATAAATCATTATCTACCCAGTCACAGATAATACTTTTCTGCCCGCTTTCAATCTTCTCTCTGAAGGTACGAAGCATTCCAAGTGCAGAAACGTAACGTCCAAGGCAGCCTGAACTACCGCATCTGCAAGGACGACCTTCGCGGTACATATTCATATGCCCAATTTCTCCGGCACTTGCCGTTGCTCCATAAAGAACATGTCCGTCTATCATGATTCCGGAACCAAGACCGGTTCCTAACGTAATCAGAACAATATTTTTATAACCGATTCCGGCTCCTAAATACCTTTCCCCATATAAATTCATACGAACATCATTATCGATATAGACCGGAAAATGAAGACGGTCCATAAACCATTGGACAATCGGCACATCCTCCCAGTCAGGGAAGTTTGGCGAGAATAATGAGATGCCTTCTTCTATATTAAGCAATCCCGGGACACCAATTCCCATGCCTGCAACCTCTGTCTTAGATAACTTAGAATGTTCCAGCATGCTGCATACTAATTCATACATCCGTTCTAATACATATTCCGAACCTTGCACCGCTTCTGTCGGAGTTCTCAATTCCTCTACCAGTTTCATCTCCCGATTAAAGATAGAACCTTTTATATTTGTTCCACCCAAATCAATCCCAATAAAATATTGATCCATTATTTTGGTCTGTAATTTATTCTTCATATCCTCGTCCTCAATCATCCTACATCTGTTTTCTTACTACTTTATATTCATCATTATGTGCAAAATGCGGACAGTTTTGATAGGTATTAGATAAGAATCTGACCATCTCATCTTCATCCAAATAGATTTCGCATTCATAACATTCTAGTTCATCATTATATATATAATTGATACAATATTCGCAATTTGTTCCACTCATACTTTAGCTCCATTCTTAATCCCATCTGCAAATAATAACGAAAAGAAGTTCAACATGAATTCACACGGAATTCCTACTTAATTTCTTGCCAGTCTTGCAAGACGATTGACTTGCTCATTTTTGCAAAACTATAGGCTTGCATGCTTTTGCAAGATGATTGGCTCGCATGCTTTTTACAAGACGATTAACTCTCATGTCTTCCTTTACTTTATAGCTAGGTAATCTTCTCTTATCATAGCATACATATTGCTGTCTTCAAACCCCGAGATACTTCTATATTTTTGCTTTGCCATGCCTTCAAATACCATTCCAGCTTTTTGCATCACTCTGCCTGACGCTGGGTTATGAATAGAATGATACGTTTCAATCCGGTTGAAATTCATCCTGTCAAATGCAAAACTGATTACTGCTTTCAGTGCATCCGTAGTAATACCCTGCCCCCAGTATTCTTTACTGATACAATATCCCACATCTCCGCAAAGATCATTTTCATTCACAATAAATAATCCAATTGCCCCAATCGGTTCTGTTTTCCCTTTCAATGTGATAGCCCATTGGTAGAAGTTATTCTTATAATAAGAGTCAATCCAGCTTTGTATGACTTTTCTGGTTTCCTCAATATTTCTGTGCGGAGCCCATCTCATATATCTGCATATTTCAATATCGCCAGCCCAATTATTAAATACATCAGCTGCATCCTTCCTGGTAAAACGTCGTAACAGCAATCGTTCCGTTTCAATTATTATGGTTCCCTTGTGATTTAGCAAGACTTAACATTCCTCCAATATTATATGATTGACCAAAGGAATACAACCTTCGCATCCGTTTTTGTTAATAATTATAACTAAGTAAAGTACCCTTCCTGCATGGATTCAAGCAGCAACGATATCCTTTATCGTTTAACAAATGACATGTTTAATACTTTCTCTGTAATAAATATCTCATCATCTTCTATTCGGATATGATATCCTTCCACTGTCTGGGAGTCGAAATCCGCCAATATTTTCAAACTTTCCTCTGTTGTCTTTCGCGGGAAACGGATTTCACTTGAAAAGTATTGATTTAGTACAAAACCCGCTTCCTGTGCAAGCTCTGTATATTCCTTCTGGAAATAAAATTTGATGTGCCCATCGTGCTTTGTCTGCATATAAGCATCAACAAATCCACTGGTATCATTATCATTCGGTGTTGGATCCGAAATGAATAATTGTCCGCCTTTCTTAAGCACTCTCGACATCTCTGCAAATGCTTTCTTGATATCCGGGAAATGATGTAACGCAAATCGGACTACAATCAGATCAAATGTCTCCTCTTCAAAAGGAAAATCAATCCCATCATATTCAGCGAAATCAAGATTTGTCATATGATTGTCCAATACTTTTTCTCTGTTATCTTCCAAGGTATTCGTTACAATATCAAGACCAATCACGCAACAGGTCGGGTTCTGCTTGGCTAAAGGAAACGCAAGATAACCGCTTCCAGTTCCCAGATCAAGAATATTCATATTCTCGCGAAGAGAAAGGATATTAAAAATGTCCATCATTTGTTTTTTATCCTGTGTCTGGGCATCATAATAGCTTTTTTCAGAAAAACTTTTTTCAAAACTTTGTTTTGTTTTTTTTATGCTTTCTTTCTCGTTCATTCTGCCTCCTATTTACTTCTGCATAAGTAATAATCCTAATCCCTGTTAAATTAATTGATATATTTCTTTTATTCTTGATCTGCCTGCATTGTATAAAGTCCCCATTTTTCATCTTTATAAGGAAAAAAGTCTTCAAAATATTCCTGATCAACAAATCCTACCGCCTTATAGCAGTTATGTGCCGCCTCATTATTCGCATATACACCTAAGGTAGCATGTTTCATATGAAGAATTTCGAACGCATACCTTAATGCCAACTTCACCATTTCTTTGCCATAACCTTTTCCTCGATAACTTGGATCTACAATGATAAATCCGAAATGAATACTTTCTTTTTCATAATCTGCATTTCTCATAAGGAGATGTCCAACTACTTTTCCGCTCTCGTTTAATGCAGATAACATCCATCCCTTTTCATCTGCATCATAGATTTCTTTATATGCTTTTATTTGGTTTTCAGTTAATGGATATTCGAATTTATTAGCACACCACATGGAAAATACCCGTTCTTCCTGAACCCAGCTCAGCAGATCTTTTGCATCACATATTTTAAATGGTCTTAAACGTAACATTTGAATTCATCTCCTTTTATTGTCAATCTTCCATATAGAACTATGTTTATAATTTATAAAGTTATTCAGTGTTTTATAGTTTTATTAAGTCTTTTCTGTATTTGCAGTGTTTTCTGTGTTTTCTGTGTTTTCTGTGTTTGCAGTCTGTAAGTTTTATGTCAATTGAGGAACAATTTCGATTTCAATTTCAAATAATCTATTAATTCAGTATTAGCCATATATTACCACTATTTCACTATATTAATCAACCCTTTATTCTATAAAAGCACTAAAAAATACGCCAATTATTTACTGTAAGATGTTCTGACATCTCTCAAGTAACAATAAGGCGTATTTCTTTTAGTTTAATTATCTTAAAATCATATTCGGGAATTTTTTTGTTTCATTTTTCCCTATATTTTTCTGCTTTAAAACTCTATCTACCTTCTGATTTCAATTCCTTTTGCAGCAAAGATACCAAGTAATTGATCTACCAACGTCTGTATTTCCTGTCCCTCTAAAGTTCTGTCCATTGATCCAAATTCAAAACGAACTGCGATACTCTTCTTATTAGGAAGAAGGATTGCATCCTCAAAAATATCTACCAAGTAGAAGTTCTGAAGGTACTCACATTTGAATTCTTTGACATATTCTACGATGTTCTCATAACGGAGCGTTTTTGCTGTTAGGAGGCTTAAGTCAATCGTAACACCTGGGTATTTGGATATTTCAGTATAATGTAATTCTTCTGCTGTTATTTCCTCTAAATTCATTAAATCAATTTCTGCAAAAGCAACATTTAATTTCTTATCAATTTTATTTTTAATTTTAGGATTAATCACGGAGAAATATCCGATTTCTTTTCCTTTTAACTGAATGCTGGCAGAATTGATAGGATGAATATAATTAAATTTCTCTAATCTTGCATCTGCTGTGAAACTAGGCACTGCATTCTTTACAGCATGAAGGATCTGCTCCACAATTTCCTTGCATTTGAAATAAAGCTCTTTCTCACTCATTTTCTTGCTTGTAATTACAAAGCAAAGCTTTTTACGCTCATCACACAGGCCATCTTCTCTTAAACCATTAGCGACACGACCTATTTCAAACATTCCCATCTCTGGGCTATTATCGATATTACGAGGAACAAATCCAAGAAGGCTTGGAACCATCGTAGAACGAATGGTATCATTTTCAGCTGTTAAAGAGTTAACGACACGGATATTTGGTTCCACATTAATTCCTAGTTCTTTATTCATCTTGCTCTCATACCAAATGTAACTTTGAACCTCGTTCATTGCATAACGTTCCGACAATAATAGCTTGATTGCATATTCATTATCTCTCTGCACATTATGGCGAACCGGTATTAACAAACTCTTATTAGAACGAATATCGAAATTATCATAACCATAGATACGGGTGATTTCTTCGATAATGTCTGCTTTCATCGTAACATCCTTGGTTGCTCTCCAGGAAGGTACCACTAGGCTGAATTCATCCATCTTACGAACAACTTCAAATCCAAGAGCAGTCAAGGTTTCTTCTATTACATCAGAAGAAATATCAATTCCTGTGTATTTATCTACATATGCTTTATTAAAATTGATCTTAACTGTATCATAATGCTTAACATAGCAATCTGTCAGGGATGAGGTAACTTTAACTCCCGGATCGATTTCCATTAAAAGCTTCAGAAAACGTTCGATGGCCGGAATTGTCATCTCAGGATCCAGAGTTTTCTCATATCTTGAACTTGCATCTGTACGCAGCCCAAGACGTGTTGCAGATTTACGAACCGATACGCCGTCAAAGTTAGCCGACTCCAGCAAGACAGAATCCGTATCATCAGTAATTTCTGAAAGTTCTCCACCCATGATACCGGCAATCGCTACCGGCTGTTTCTCATCACAGATTAAAAGAGTATCGTTATCAATTTTTCTCTCCACTCCGTCAAGCGTAGTAAAATCAATGGTATCCTCGTATGTTTTTACCCTAATTTTAGAAACCTTGGCATTATCAAATGCATGCATTGGCTGGCCAAGTTCTATCATTAAGTAATTCGTTAAATCAGCCAGCAGATTAATTGGCCTCATACCACAGTAATGAAGACGAATCTGCATATTAATCGGCGAGGTCTTCTGTGTAATGTTCGATATCGTGATGCAGCTATAACGGAAGGTCTTCTCTGCATCTTCCACTTTCACGTCGATTTGCGCCAAGTCCTTGTAGATACTTGTATTCCAAGTATCTAGCGGTTTCAGTGGTCGCTTCGTCAATACTGAAATTTCTCTAGCTATGCCATAATGGCCCCATAAGTCAGGACGATTCGTCAGTGATTTGTTATCTACTTCAAAAACAGTATCCTCAATCTGCATAAATGTCTTAATATCAGTTCCAAGTGGATAGACATCCTCAAGCAGCAGTAGTCCGGAATGATCCTCACTGATTCCTAATTCTTTTGCTGAACAACACATTCCACGGCTCACATAACCTGCAATCTGTGCTTCCGATATCTCAAGCTCGCCAACCTGGCCGCCAAGGGTTGCAAAACAGACAATTGCTCCTTCGAATACGTTCGGAGCTCCACATACGCAGTCAAGAACTTCACGTCCAATATCTACTTTTAACAAATGCAGCTTCTTTGAATTCGGATGATTCTCCATTGATATTACCTTACCAACTACGACCCCTCTGACATCCTTACCTTTTTCATATATATCTTCAACCTCTGCAGTTGCTAAAGTAAATCTTCCGATTAACTCTTTCAAATTAATTCCACTAAGGTCTGTAAATTCTGAAATCCAATTCATTGATATTAACATATTACCCTCCAATCCGCCTTAATTCAGGCTTTCCAACTTCGGGAAAATTCATGATGAACTTCGTATGAAATTCATTTTAAAATTCTTCCTATGTAAAATATATTATTGATACAATTATTATATCGTAAACTGTTTTAACTGCTTCAGATTCCCGCTGTTAAATAATCGAATATCTTTAATATTGTATTTCATCATCGCAAGTCTTGTTAAACCAAGCCCAAATGCAAAGCCATTGTATTTATCCGGGTCAATGCCTCCAAGTCGAAGTACATTTGGATGAATCATACCGCATGGCAATAATTCCAGCCAACCGGACTGCTTGCAGGTCGGACACCCTGAACCACCACAGATTGCGCAATTGATATCAAGTTCAAAACCAGGTTCTACGAAAGGGAAGAATCCAGGTCTTAATCGAACTTTGACCTCTCTTTCAAACACTTCCGTTAAAAGTACCTTCATAA
>JBASOB010000721.1:0-6762 GCA_049657865.1 Mobilitalea sp. | reverse complement strand
AGATCGCCTTGCTGAAATCATAAATTATATTCATGCCAATTATCAGAAAAGACTTAGTTTGAACGAATTGGCAGAAAACCTTTATTTATCAGTACCCTATTTATCAAAATATATAAAGCGTAATATGGGGACGAATTTTGTGGAGTATGTGAATAATATACGTCTGTTTCATGCCGTAGATGATCTTCTTTATACGGATAAGTCTATTATGTCAGTTGCACTTGACAATGGGTTTGCCAATGCGGCAGCGTTCAATGAACTCTTTAAGAGAATTTATAGCGAAAAGCCTTCTGAGTATCGTCACAATATGAATACGCTGGAAAAAAATGAGGAAATACTCGATAAAGGGCAGGAAAATGAAGAGATTAGCAGGCGTATTAATGAATATCTTGAGAATAATATGATAGCTAGTCCCATTGGTACGGCCAAAGATGAAGATTTTATGGTATTAGATACAAATAATGCACAGGAATTTAAGCATTTCTGGAATAAGATGATTAATGTGGGGCGTGCAGGAGATTTGCTCCGCTCCGATATGCAGGAACATATCTTGATTTTAAAAGAAGAGATAGGGTTTCAGTATGTGCGCTTTTGGGATATCTTCAGTATCGATATGTTAATTAATGAAAGCAGTGAAAAGGGTAAATATAACTTTGAAAAACTTGATAAAGTACTGGATTTTTTAGTAGAACATGATATTAAGCCATATTTTGAGCTGGGTTATAAGCCCAGGAATCTCCATAGTACCCTAGTAAAAAGAATCGTTTCTGAAAACCGTGAAATTGCATTTCAAAGCTTAGAAAGTTTTAAACGTTTTCTATCTGCTTTTGCAGTACATCTTACAAATCGATACGGCTTAGAAGAAATTGAAGAATGGTATTTTGAGCAGTGGAGTGGCGAAGACTTAGAACGAGGCGCAGATAATGATTACTTTTTTAGCGTTTTCAACAGCCTTTATGAAATCATGAAAAAAATCTCCCCAAAGATAAGGGTTGGAGGTGGAGGAATAGGAATACAATACGGTAGTGGAAACCTATCGAGGCTAGTATGCACCTGGGGAGAGCAGAAACATCTTCCTGATTTTCTTTCTCTCTATTGTTATCCTTATATCAAGGGAGATGAAGATGGAATTGCATATGCTAAAATCTCAACGGACAAGAACTTCCTTAGCAATCAGTTAGAGATGGCCTCCGTGGTGATTGCGAATTCTAAATTAAGAAATGCGGAGATACATGTGTCAGAGTGGAGTTCTACAATATCCAATCGAAATGTGCTGAATGACAGCTGTTATAAAGGTGCCTATATTATGAAAAGCATTATTGACAGTATTCATAGGGTAGATATTTTAGGATATTGGGTGGGCTCTGATATCTTTTCTGAATATTATGATAGTTCCACACTTTTATATGGAGGATGTGGGTTATTAAGCAAAGATGGAATTAAAAAACCATCCTTTTATGCCTATCGTTTTTTGAATAGTATGGGAAAATATCTGATTAGTGCAGATAAAAACAGTATTGTTACTACGAATAATAATAACAGCTATTATATTGCCTGTCATAATTATAGACATCTGAACTATAAGTATTACTTAAAATCCGAAGATGAACTAGAGATAGATAAATTATATCAAATGTATGAGGATTGCCAGGCTTTACAATTAAATTACCAGCTTTCTAATGTTCAGAATGGAAGATATAAGATAAAGATTTATGCAATTAGTAATGAAAATGGAAGTGTACAAGAGGAGTGGCGCAAGATGGGACTTAGCAATCATCTTACAAAGCAAGAGGTAGAATATCTGAAAAGAATCAGTACTCCTTATATACAAATTAAAGAATGTGAAGTGAGGAATAATCTGCTGAACTTTGAAGCACTAATCCAAGCTCAAGAAATACAATATATTCACATAAGTTACTTATATGAGTAAATATATTAGATAAAAGCAGTTTGAAAAATAATACCAATCAATAGAAGTATTCTGCTTTTAATAAAGAACAGTAAGCAAAAAACATGTTAGACTTTTTGCTTACTGTTCTTTTTCATAAGAAAAATGGGAGGATTGTAATAAAAAACACAAGTAAACGGTGTAAATAACTGAATGATGATACTGAACAAATTCAATATAATAGAATTATCAAAATAATATATTTTCAGGAGGAAACATCATGAAAAAAGTTAAAATAGGTATCATTGGTTGTGGTGGAATCGCAAATAATAAGCACTTCCCGTCCTTAAAGTCAAATTCAGAATTAAATGAGATAGTAGCTTTTTGCGACATTGTCGAAGAGCGTGCGGTAAAAGCAGCAAAGGAATTTGGCGCTGTGGGTGCAAAAGTTTATACGGATTACCATGAATTATTAGCGAATGAGGATGTCGAAGTAGTCCATATACTTACGCCGAATGTGGTACACTGTCCGGTTGCAGTTGCTGCATTTGAAGCAGGAAAGCATGTACTATGCGAGAAGCCAATGGCTCATACAACAGAAGATGCCAAAAAGATGATGGAGGCATGGAAAAAGTCAGGCAAGAAGTTTACCATTGGATATCAGAATCGATTCAGACCAGAAGTACAGTCCTTGTTCAAATCCTGCAGAAATGGGGATCTCGGAGATATTTATCTAGGGAAAGCCCATGCAGTCAGAAGACGTGCAGTTCCGACTTGGGGTGTGTTCCCTGATAAATCACTTCAAGGTGGCGGTCCTTTGATTGATATTGGAACTCATGCACTTGATATCACATTGTGGTGTATGGGTAACTATGAGGTTGACTCAGTGACTGGTTCTGTATTTGAAAAAATGCGTGAAAACTTTGAAGGAAATATCTTTGGACCATGGGATCCGGCAACATTTGAAGTAGAGGATTCCGCTTTTGGTTTTATTAAAATGAAGAATGGAGCTACGATAATACTAGAAGCTGCTTGGGCACTCAATGTGCTGGAATCAAGAGAAGCTTGTACTACCTTATGTGGAACAAAAGCAGGGGCAGAGATCCGTTCCGGCATGAGCTATCCAAAGGCAGAATTAATTTATAACAGTGCCAAAAATGGTATACTAATGGAAGAAGTAATATCTAAATTAGGAGATGTAGCATATTTTCAAGGTGGTGCATCTGCAGAAGGTGTAGTAGAAGCGAAACAGTGGTTAGAAGCAATTATAAATGATACAGAAGCACTTGTAAAACCGGAAGAAGCCTTTGCTGTAACTAAGATACTCGATCAGATTTATAAAGCGGCAGCAGCAAATAATGAGATTAAATTTTAATATTTGTTTATGCAATAGCTTTTTTTAGAAAGGAAGAAGATATGATATTAGGAATCGGTACAGATATCATAAAGATAGAACGTATTAAATCATTAATCAGTAATCCGAAGGACTCGTTCTTTCATAAAACTTATACGAACTTGGAGATGGAGAAAGGCTTTCATAATGCTACTCCTGAAATATTTCTTGCTGGCAGATTTGCAGCCAAAGAAGCCATATTTAAAAGCTTTCGCATGGACGGCAGTCTGGTAAGATGGAATGAAATAGAGATATTACCGGATCAGTGGGGAGCACCACTGGTCACATTAACGGGATTAATGAAAAAACGTTATCAAGAAATGAACGCAACCGATATTTATGTAACGATTTCATATGAAAAAGAGTATGCAGTAGCCTTTGCAGTGATTAGCAAAGACTGATGCAGTGCAGTAACCGATGACAATAGACAATAGGAGGATTTGTCATGAAGCTTGGATTTGTAAGTTCAATCTTAGATAAAAGTAATTTTGAAGAAATGATTGATACCGCTAGTGAACTTGGATTTCGATGCGTAGAAGTTGCATGCTGGCCACAGGGAAAAGCAGAAAGGCGTTATGCTGGAGTAACCCATATTAATGTCGAGGATTTGGATGATAGCAAGGTGGATTATATCAAGGACTATTGTGCTAAGAAACAGGTTGAGATATCTTCTTTAGCTTACTATCCGAATCCAATGGATTCAAATATAGAAAAGCGTGAGGCGGCGATCGAGCACTTGAAAAAGCTAATTACCGCAAGTAATAAGCTTGGAGTTGGAATGATTACAACTTTCCTTGGCCGTGATCAGACGAAAAACATAGAGGAAAACCTAAAACTGGTAGAGAAGATTTGGCTTCCGATTTTAGATTTTGCAAAAGAGAACAAGGTGAAGGTTGCAATCGAAAACTGTCCGATGCTGTTTGGTCCGGATCAGTGGCCAGGTGGACAAAACCTAATGACAACCCCATCTATATGGAAAAAAGTATTTGAACTGCTTCCCTATGAGAACTTTGGACTCAATTATGATCCCTCCCATTTTGTATGGCAGATGATTGATTACATCAAACCGATTTATGAATTCAAAGACAAGATATTTCATGTGCATTATAAGGATATCAAGGTATATCAAGACAAATTAAATCAATGTGGAATCATGGCTTATCCTTTGGATTTCATGTCTCCAAAGCTTCCAGGACTTGGTGATGTGGACTGGGGCAGTTATGTTAGTGCCTTAACGGATATCGGATATGATGGATGCACCTGTATTGAGATTGAAGATAAGGCATTTGAAGGAAGTACCGCAAAGGTAAAGGATAGCTTGATTTTAAGCAAACGATATATGGAGAAGTTTGTTATCTGATAAAATCAACGTAAAAGGAGCAAAAATAATGTTTGCAAGACATATGTATAACCCGGAAAGCTTTAAAAATGTAGTAGTTGAGCATAAAGTTATTGGATTTCAATTTGATTGCAGAATTCAATATTATAGAGGTATCACTCTTTCTATCCTACGTAACATAGAAGTAAGTATAGACGGAGAAGAATTTGCAAGAGAAGATATTCGTTTTACATTAGAGGGAGACACTTTTACTCTGGATGAAATGGAAACTGTCATTACCTATCGCTGGAAGTTTGGTCAATTTGCAACTGTAACCGTGTTAAAAGATGGAGGTCTCGCTAATGGGAAACATCATATCAAATCAACACAGACAATTGCACCATCCTATATGCCGGTTATTCTCGTAAATTCCGGTGAATATGATTTTATACTAGAGGAGAAGTAAAATATGGCTTATAATATTAAGAGAAGCGTGTCACTATACAGTTATCAGGAGGAGTATTATCTTGGTAAGCTGACTTTAGAGGATTGTATCCGAGAAGTGGCAAAAACCGGTGCAACTGGTATTGAATTACTTCCAGAGCAAATGATGGAGGATTTCCCAATCATTACTCCGGAATTTAAGGATAAATGGTTTGGCTTAATGGAGAAATATGGCACGGAACCAACTTGCTATGATGCCTTTTTGGAAAATCATATTTATAAAAATCGTACCTGTACTTTAAAGGAACAGATCGGTATGATGAATCGTGATATCCTGATGGCGCATGAGCTGGGTTTTAAAACTCTTCGTACATTGGTATCTACTCCAATGAATGTAATTGAAGGTAGTATTCCGTATGCAGAAGAGAATGACATTAAGATTTGTATCGAAGTTCACTCTCCTTTTTCGTTGAATTCTGGATGGTCAGATGGTTATATGGAGATGATCCTGAAAACAGGCACGAAGAACTTTGGTTTTATGCCAGACTTTGGTATCTTCTGCAAGACAGTTCCTGATGTATTAAGAGAGCAGGCAAGACGAAGAGGAATCAATGAGGACTGCATTAAGGCAGTGGATGAAGCCTTTGATAACCGTGTTTTAAAAGGATTTAGTAAAATTCAATATGATACGAATCTAGGGCGTGCACATCAAGCTTATATGAAGGCGAATGGCCTTCCTGAATTAATGGAGAAGGTGGCAAAGCTTGGAGGAGATAAGGTCGCTATGGATTATGCCTTTTCTAGTTTTGATTTTTCCTGGTCTAACCCACAAGATATTATTGACAATATTCAGTACATTTATCATACTCATGCAAAATGTTATAATACAAATGAAAATTATATTGAAACCTCTATGCCGCTTAAAGAAATTGTAGATGCATATAAAAAAGCCGGTTACAATGGATATTTAAGTACAGAATATGAAGGAAATCGCATGATGAATGATGCTTTCGACGTAGACAGTATTGAGCAGGTTCGTAGACATCAAGAAGCATTAAGAAGAGCAATCGAAGAATAAGCGCTATGCGATTAAATAGAAAGAGGTAATAGCTATGTCAAAAAAAGTGGTAGGATTTTCATTTGGTAGAAAATTATCAAATACAGAAGTTATGATTAAGGAAGCATTACTTGAATGTGAAAAAGCAGGATACGAAATACAGTTTGTTCGCTGTGATGATTTAAATATCCATATCTGTACCGGCTGCTGTGCTTGCGTCGGCGGTATGATTAGTGGAAATGGTACTGGAAGCTGCATTTATAAAGATGATTTTGCAGTAATTGATGAAGCACTAATGTCTGCCGATGCAATTATTGTTGGCTCTCCAACCTATGTAATTGCACCGACTGGTAATTTTAAAACGGTATGCGATCGTATTGGCCCTTCCCATGATATCACTTTCCGTAGAGCTGCCATCGAGTCGGCAATTGCAGAAGGGAAAGAAGCTTCTAACTACCCAGATGTCCGCAGTCTCAAGAAAAGAGTGGGAGCTCTTATTACAGTAGGAGGAGCAAGAACTGAAAACTGGCTGTCTTTGGCTATGCCGAATATGTATGAATTTACCATGTCTATGGGGATTGATGTAATTGATAAGTACCAGTATCATGCAGCAATGAATGTGGAACATGTTCTTGGTAAACCTGAAGTGCTAGAGCGTATGA
>JBASOB010000720.1:0-6823 GCA_049657865.1 Mobilitalea sp. | reverse complement strand
GTGCAAGGGGATCCAGCTGGGATTCTGCTTTGGTGACTTTAGTTATAACAGGGATTCTTTCCACTTTTGTGATTTTGCGCAGAAGTGGAGAGGATTCTTTTTTTATGGCAAGAACACGTGCATAATTAACATAACCATTTTCATTATATTCCTGGAAAGTATTCGTATGTATATCTAAAAGAAGATGGATCAGGGCACGATTGATTCTGGTGAGGGTCATATTCTTTGTTTTTAAGTCCTGTGCGAGCTGTGTGATGCTGCAATTAAAATTGAGCTTGTTTTTCATGCGATCAGATAAGTCGGCAGTGATATCAACATAATTTGTTAGAGAGGTACGATCCTCTGATAGTAATTTGTATTTGATGATTTGAGAAAAATCATTTTCTGTTATAGGGTAAGTTTTTAGATAATGAGCGGTTAAATATTGATACACATCACTGGGTACGCTTGGTTTTGCATCGGAAAGACTGTTAGCTGAATCAAGGTTTGAGCTGTTGTTATAGATTGCATTACGGATAGCTGTAGCGGAGCTGATAACAAAATCACCTTCGGTATCATCATCTTCAATGGAAGCAGAAAAAGAATTGGATTTATTGAAGTTGGAAGCAGCTGTTTTGTTACAGGCAGAATCGACCGGGTTCCTGTTCTGACTGAAGATATCGATATCATGGTAATGCGCGGATTTTCTTTGTATCGTTACCGGAGTCATGGAGGAAGAAAGATTTCGAAGAGCCTTGATATATTCGATTCCTAGAATATTGTTGGGCTCAGTCAGAATTTTAGAAAGTTCATTGTAGTTATCATTTCCAATCATACTGATTGAATGTTCTAAAGCTTTCAGGCGGGCAGCAGGATAGGTTAAGCCATCTTTCAAAAAAGCCTGTAGGCTGAGATCAAAGGCAGCAGGGGGAGCAAGCAAAAACTCAGCAGCTTTAATGAGCGGTTCAATATCTCCGCATTCGCTGCCAAAACAGATTGCATCCACAATACCTAATTTGTCAAGCAAGGAAACGGCTCCATGAGCAAAATATTCAGCACTTGCAGTTGCATAACAAACCGGCAATTCAAATACGATATCGACGCCATTGCGAATGGCCATCTCGGCTCGGCTGTATTTATCAATGACAGCAGGAGTTCCGCGTTGCACAAAATTACCGCTCATAACAGCGATACAATAGTCTGCACCGGTAATTCGCTTTGCTTCTTCAATATGATATTTGTGACCATTATGAAATGGATTATATTCGGTAATTAGACCTACAACTTTCATGAGAAACATCGCTCCTTTCCTGTATTGATTTTTAACTTTCACTAGTACATTCTTAAGCATGATAATAGCATTAATTGACAATGATGTCAATTAATGCTAGACTCAAAGTGCGAGAATTTAAGCTTTAAATTATTAGGCTAATGATGATGTATATCGATGTTAACGAATGAATTCCGAAGTGTTATTCTGGTTATCATAAGCAAAAGGATGTGATGGATATTCACATCCTATATTTCCGCGTTTTTATTGTATTGTCAAAAGAAACCAATATATTTCTTGGAAATATACTTGAATCCTACGAATCTTTGACTTATAATAAAATTTATGGGTTTTACATTAAAAAATATAAAAAGTTAGATGTTAAGGAAGGAGATACATCATGAGTTTTATTGATGGTATTAAAGAAAGAGCAAAACAAAACAAAAAAACAATTGTATTGCCGGAGACCGGTGACAGAAGAACTTTAGAGGCTGCAAGCAAGATATTAGCTGAGGGAATTGCCAATCTTATTTTGGTTGGTAACAAAGAAACCATAGCAGAGACAGCGGATGGTTTGGATTTGACGGCAGCTACCATTATTGATCCTAACCAAACAGATAAACTTCAAAAATACATTGATTTATTAGTAGAAGTTAGAAAAAGCAAAGGTATGACACCAGAGCAGGCGAAAGATCTTCTAACAACAAATTATTTATATTTCGGTGTAACGATGGTGAAAGCAGGAGATGCAGATGGAATGGTTGCTGGTGCAGTTAATGCAACAGCTAACGTACTTCGTCCTTCTCTTCAGATATTAAAGACAGCGCCTGGAACTAAGCTGGTGTCTGCATTCTTCTTGATTGTTGTTCCAAATTGCGAATATGGTGCAGATGGAACATTTATTTTCTCTGACTCAGGCCTTGTTCAAAACCCAAACGCTGAAGAACTAGCAGCAATTGCTGGCAGCAGTGCAGAGAGCTTCCAGGTATTGGTTGAGAAAGAACCTATTGTTGCTATGTTGTCACACTCCACAAAAGGTAGTGCAGCACATGCAGATGTAGATAAAGTAGTAGAAGCAACAAGAATTGCTAAGGAATTATATCCTAACATTAAGCTTGATGGTGAATTTCAATTAGATGCAGCTATCGTTCCTAGCGTTGGCGCTTCCAAAGCACCAGACAGTGAAATCGCAGGCAAAGCAAATGTATTAGTATTCCCTGATCTTGATGCAGGTAACATAGGTTACAAGTTAGCACAGAGACTTGCAAAAGCAGAAGCTTACGGACCTATTACACAAGGAATCGCAAAACCGGTGAATGATTTATCAAGAGGATGCACAGCAGATGATATCGTTGGTGTTATCGCTATTACAGCAGTACAAGCTTCCGTAAGATAATAATAGATAGAAGAGAGGTATCATCAAAATGAAAGTATTAGTAATTAATTGTGGCAGTTCATCATTGAAATATCAGTTGATTGATTCAGAGAGCGAAGTAGCATTAGCAGTTGGTATTTGTGAACGTATCGGACAAGGAATGGGCTGTTTGAAGCACACTCCATCCGGTGGAGAAAAGGTAGTTATTGAAACACCGATGCCAAATCATGAAGTAGCAGTCCAATTAGTGTTAGAGGCTTTAACTGATGAGATTCATGGTGTGATTAAATCCTTGAATGAAATTGGTTCCATAGGACATAGAGTTGTTCATGGTGGAGAGAAATTTGCAGCTTCTACCATTATCACACAGGAGGTTATACAGGGAATTGAAGACTGTAGCGACTTAGCACCTCTTCATAATCCAGCAAACTTAATCGGAATTCAGGCATGTAAAAGACTGATGCCGAATATACCTATGGTAGCAGTATTTGATACTGCATTTCATCAGACAATGCCTGCAAAAGCTTACCTTTATGGTTTACCTCACGAATATTATGATAAATATAAGATCCGTAAATATGGTTTTCATGGAACCAGCCATAGTTTTGTATCCAAGAGACTTGCAGTATTTACAGGTCTGGATATCAACAATTCCAAGCTTATTGTCTGCCATCTTGGCAACGGAGCAAGTATTACTGCAGTATTAAATGGTAAATCCATTGATACCAGCATGGGATTCACTCCTCTTTCCGGTCTTGTAATGGGTACAAGAAGTGGTGATATCGATCCTTCTATTATAGATTACATTGCTAAAAAAGAAGATAAAACTTTGGATCAGGTAATGAATATACTGAACAAGGAATCTGGTATCGCTGGAATGTCAATGTTATCCAGCGATTTCCGTGATATTAATATTGCGATGGATGCTGGAAATGAATTAGCGCGTACCGCATTTGATGTATTCGTATACCGTGTAGTAAAAACAATCGGTGGATATGTTGCAGCAATGAATGGTGTTGATGCAATTGCTTTTACTGCCGGTGTTGGAGAGAATGACTATAAGGTAAGAGAAGATGTATGTGAATACTTAGGCTATCTTGGCGTTGAAATTGACAAAGAAAAGAATATGGTCAAAGGCGTGGAAAGAGAGCTTACGAAACCTGGATGTAAGGTAAAAGTTTGTATCGTTCCTACCAATGAAGAATTAGCAATTGCGCGAGAAACAGTAGCATTAGTGAAATAGTCAGTAAATAGATAAAAAGTAGGAAGAAAATACGATTGATACACAAAAATAGAGATTCCTTCCTATAAAAATCATATTTATAGATTGACAAATAATAATGCAATAGGTATAATACAAGAAGCGCGTTGATAATGCAGTGAATATTCGGAGAGATTGAAAATGCTAATATCTTTATCAGAAATTATGACAACAAAGGATAAGGTAGTGCAGATCAGTGCCCCCATTGAAATGGAGAGGTTTGATTACCAAGGGATTAGTTATGAATTTGCTCAAAAGAATCCCGTGGACCTAACCATTACAAACCTTGGCAACAAGACAGTAATGATCAAGGGCAGTACGAATATTTCTTTGACCCTATTCTGCGGCAGGTGTTTAAAAGAAATTATATTTCCGGTAAACATCGACTTTGAGAAAGAGATAGATTTTGCTCTTTCAGATGAGGAACGCGTAGAGGGTTTGGATGAAACAAATTATATCATTGGATACAATCTGGATGTAGAGGTATTGATCTATGATGAAGTATTAATCGAGTTTCCCATGCAGCTGCTTTGCAGCGAGGATTGCAAAGGACTTTGTCCAAAGTGTGGAGCAAATCTGAATGAAGAAACCTGTGACTGTGATACTACAGTATATGACCCCAGAATGTCTGTAATCCAAGACATATTTAAGAATTTTAAGGAGGTGTAACAATGTCCATCTGTCCAAAGAACCATTCATCAAAAGGTAGAAGAGATAGCCGTAGAGCAAACTGGAAAATGGCTGCTCCCAATTTAGTAAAATGTAGCAAATGTGGAGTACTCATGGTTCCTCATCAAGTATGTAAAGCTTGTGGCTCTTACAATAAGAAAGAAATTATTTCAGCTGACGAAAAATAGTAAAATCAAGGCCTTCCGAATTCGTTCGGAAGGCCTTTTTTTATAGTGAAATATGCCGAGTAATATAAATTTTGAAGACCATTATTGATATTTAGATATCATAAATTTTAGTAAGCTTATTATTAAATAATGTTTGCTTATCTGTGAATTTAAGCAGGTTCTCTGATCAGAAGAATAAAAATCATGAGCTGGATTTTGAAATTAAGTGGGCTAAATGATGTGAAATATATAATTCTAAATTGTCTTCCTGCAATAGAAAATCGGTATGAATCTCAAGGAAAGATAGTTTGTCCTGATAATTCATTTTAAAACAGGGGGTAATCATCATTTCATATTGGGGAGCAAACAGACCTTGCTTTTTCGCATAGCAATTGGAGGGTTTTGCTTTGGTACGATAATCCTTATCGACATAGATAGCCACGCTTTTATGCATGACGCTGTCTTCGGCAGGCAGATAATAGTAATCTTTATAATTATCATAAAAATATTTTAATTCGCCATCAAAAATATGTATTTTAAGTGTCGCAGTACTTCCAAATGCCGATAAATGAACTAAATCATTACCGTAATTAATTCGAACCGGAAGCACAGCGGATAGTTCAAAATGTAAAATCAGAAGATCGTCTTCTACGCCAGCCATAAGCACACGGATTGGTTTTTCAAACAAATCAGCATAATTGAGGATCGGACTGATTTGCAGTAATCCCTTGATATCATCCTCGTTATGGAGCAATAAGGTGTATAACAACTGATCAGATTCGGTAGGTTTTGGAAGGGGAGTGTCAGGAGTCCTGATTTTCCTGAGGTTTTCTAAATGCTTTTTCCCGATATAACTAGAATAAACTTCAATTAAATCTCCGCCGTCAAAAATATCCTCACGGTGGATATTTAGAAAGGCCTCAAGTGATTTCTGGCGAAAGCTTTTTAATTTGAAAATCTTCTTATAAGGAAGCATTTTCTTATAGAGGTCTAAGCTTTGAAATTGGTCAAACGAATAATCCAAATGAAGGGAATTGCATTTGTGCTGCAGATAGGGGATGTCAAAACCGTTACCATTATAATGAACAAGGACTTCATAGCCTTCCAGAAATTCAAAAAATGCATGGATTAATATGACCTCATCATGAATTCCTTCGGAAAACCATTGAATCATGTGGTAAGAGGAATCTTTATAATATACACAGCCTATCAGATAGAGATAAGTTGAATCAGCAGAAAACCCGGTAGTTTCAATATCAAAGAAAGCCATTTTGGCGATATCATAAATTCGTTCATATGGATAATCGGTAGTGGTTTCAATAGGTAATTGTCTGGTTATCATAAGCTTTCCTCCTTTCCTTTCATGCCATCTAATGATTGAGTATAAAAGCGTTTGCGTTAATAGATGATTCAAGTATTTATTATATGCAATTCTAACATATTTTTAGTGCAAGTAAAAGAGTGGAAAATAAATGAATGTGAAAAACGACAGACTAAAATAATTAATGTATTTCAAAGCGTAGTGTGATAAAATAATTTAATGGAAAGATATAGAAAAAGGGAGGTGTTTCATAGATGTGGGAAGCACAGCTATTAGGTCGTGAATTGTATTATGTGTTTTATATCTTTATTTTATATAGTGTCGGTGGATGGATTTATGAAAGCACTTTAGTTTCGGTGCAGAAGAAATCCTTTATTAACAGGGGTTTCTTAACCGGCCCGGTGATTCCTATTTATGGATGCGGGGCGTTAGCAGTATATCTAGTATTTTGGGATTATCGAAATAATTTATTACTTGTTTTTTTTGGTGGAATATTGCTGGCAACCATCCTGGAATATATCACTTCGCTCGTGATGGAGCTTTTATTCCATACCAGATGGTGGGATTACAGTAAACATAAGTTTAACTTACATGGAAGAATCTGCCTTAGCGCCTCCTTGATCTGGGGATTTCTGTCCATTTTAATGCTGCATGTATTTCAACCGGTGATGGATTCTGCAATCGCGCTGATTCCTCGTAAAACAGGGGAAATAGTAGGGTATGTCATTATTCCGTTTTTTCTATATGATACCGCAATGGCAGCAGTTACCTCCGTTAAATT
>JBASOB010000719.1:0-2134 GCA_049657865.1 Mobilitalea sp. | reverse complement strand
AGATAATTGTGTTTTGTAATAAGTTTACTGAGGATATATTGTGTCCTTGTGACAATGATAGACAACAATTTGAAATAAATTAGTAATAATTTTATGAAAATAGTTATTCCAATAC
Source organism: Mobilitalea sp. (assembly GCA_049657865.1). GTDB lineage: Bacteria > Bacillota > Clostridia > Lachnospirales > Lachnospiraceae > Mobilitalea. The sequence continues at coordinate 2,019 of JBASOB010000719.1, read as the reverse complement.
AAATAGCTTTTATTATCTTTATTCTAATCTTTGGTAAAATACTATATTGAATTTACAAGAATAAAAAAAATATATATAAGTATATCATCGCACAAAAAGAACGGAAAACTACTTGATTTTATCTGTATTCTGTATTGTATTTCATATTATCTATAATATTTACAATAAGATGTGTAGGGCTTTTTTAGTGCAGAAAAAGAATGAGAGGAAGAAGATATAAATGATAAAAAACAAAATTCAAACTTTAGAAGGTGAAAAAATCAAAACATTTATAGACATGATTGCCCCATCTATAATCAAATTCAACACAGATCATTTCATCTGTGGCAATACCTATAGATGTGTATGGGCACTTAGGGAATATCCTACAATCACCAACGAACAGGCAATACTTCGTCATTTAGGAGAAAAGGATGGTGTAACTCTTAGAATCTATACAAGGCAAGTTACTCCGAATGAAGAAAAGAAAATCATTCATAATGCAACCAATAAGAATAGAATGAATACGGCAAATACAAATGATTTACAGCAAACTGTTACAGCAGAAAGCAATCTACAAGATGTGGTAACCTTAGTATCAACCATGCACCGAAACAGAGAGCCACTTCTACACTGTGCTGTATATATTGAACTTACAGCAAATGATTATGACAGTCTTAAACTTCTACAGACTGATGTGTTGACAGAACTTGTTCGTAGCAAATTAAATGTGGATAGGCTAATGCTACGACAACAGCAAGGTTTCTTAAGTGTTGGTCCAACAGGAAGAAATGTATTTGGTAGTCAATATGAAAGGGTGTTACCTGCCTCATCAGTAGCAAATTTATATCCCTTTAACTATTCGGGCAAGACAGATAGCAATGGTTTTTATTTAGGCAGAGATAAATTTGGTTCAAATATTTTAGTTGATTTTGATAAGAGGGATGATGATAAAACTAATCCTTGTATATTAATTTTAGGCAACTCAGGACAAGGAAAAAGTTATTTATTAAAACTAATTTTATGTAATATCTTGGAGTCAGGAAAGAATGTAATCTGCTTAGACCCAGAGCATGGTGCGACACGTTCGTAACTGAAAAGGTTACGCACAAGAAACATTTAAATTTGAAATAGTTCTTGGAGAACTGATAATCTGATAGGTGGAATGAGGGAGTAACGCCCCAAAACGCTTGCTTAATACTCCGAATGGCATTTTATTGATTGAGCAATGAAGTGTCATAAGCTCGGTGAAGTCAGCTGAGAGTACACCCTAACGTATAATGGCGAGGAACTGCGAACCGGAGGCGGTCGAGTGTATGATAGGCTGGAGTTCTATAAAATACCTATGGTGAGAATGTTTAACTGCGAAAACGGTTAAATGACGAACTTTTGAATGTACAGGTCTAAACTGGGAATTAGTCGAAAGACTATAATTGCTAAATGCAAGGTCTGTGAGGATGAGTAAGATTCGTGTTTATGAAAATCCTTATACTGTTACAGGCAGTATCAAACAGACAGGCTTATAGAAAGCACCTAAAGGTATATGTACAGATAAGATTATCGGAACGTGGTAATCTGAAAACACGGAGGGCTTAATCCCCATGAAGTGGTAGCAAGGAAAGCTTTGTGTATAACTTGCTTTTGTTTCAGTGAAGGTAGTGGCACAGTACCAGTGAAACCGCGATAACAAACGGTGGAGGGATAGCCACAAGTCAATATTTACAGTAAATCACAATTTCATACAAAATATGCATAAGGTTCGAGTACGACTAACAGAGGTTATTACTTTCAACAAGGAAGTGAAACCGACTTATGACAACGAAAAATCAAAGACTTAAAAAGAAACAGGAAATTAGAAACAATGAATATTATAACACTCAAACAGTTTTTGATGACCTTTATTCCAAAGCAATTAATAACCAAAATTTTTATAAGCTCTATGACATTATCACAAGTGAACAGAATATTTTACTAGCTTATCGTAATATCAAGAAAAATAAAGGCAGTAAAACAAGTGGTACAAACAAAAATTCAATTATT
>JBASOB010000718.1:0-2153 GCA_049657865.1 Mobilitalea sp. | reverse complement strand
ACCACTTAGCGTCGTTGATACAACCATCTGCATGGGTGCAAGCATTTCCTCGCTTCATGGCATGGAGAAGGCAAAAGGAAAAGATTTTATTAAAAACTGGGTAGCAGTAATTGGAGATTCCACCTTTATGCACACCGGAATCAATTCACTGATTAATATGGTATACAATAAAGGAACAGGAACCGTCATGATTCTGGATAACTCCACTACCGGTATGACAGGACATCAGGATAATGCATCGACCGGAAAGACGTTACAGGGAGAAGCTACTTATGCAGTAGATCTGGAAGAACTGTGCAAAGCAGTTGGAGTCAAGAATGTATATGTAGTGAATGCGTTTGATACAAATACCTTGGAAGAAACGATTAAAAAGGCGACTGCACTGGATGAAGTTGCTGTAATTATAGTTCAGGAACCCTGTGTGTTATTAGACAAGCGTCCAATTGCAAAGCAATATTCGATTGATGCAGAGGCCTGTAAAAGATGCGGGATGTGTATGAAACCTGGATGTCCAGCTATCACGAAGAGGGAAGACGGAACGATTGTCATTAATGATACGATGTGTACCGGTTGTGGGCTTTGTGAGAAACAGTGCAAATTTGGCGCTATCAAAGCGGTTCAATTAAGATAGTCTTGCATAGTGCAAGACTATAAAGAATTCCAACATGAATTTTAGTAGCAATTCAGGTTGAATTTCTTATAGATCGTATTTGTAATGCTACTAGAATGGAGAAAATGATGGAAACTAGAAATATAATGATCGTTGGCGTAGGTGGACAGGGTACCTTGCTTACCAGTAGAATTTTAGGTGGTCTTGCGATTCAGGCAGGATATGATGTTAAATTATCAGAAGTACACGGAATGGCTCAAAGAGGCGGAAGTGTTGTAACTTATGTTAGATACGGAGATCGAGTGAATGAACCTATCGTCGAGGAAGGACAAGCGGATGTACTGATTGCATTTGAACGTCTTGAAGCACTCCGATATGCTCATTATCTTAAAGACAGTGGTGCAATCGTTGTTAATGATTATCGAATAGATCCTATGCCGGTAGTCATCGGTGCAGCTAAGTATCCGGAGAATATTCTGGAGGATTTAAAGAAAAATTATCGTGTATTCCAGGTTGATGCCATGGAAGAGGCAAAAAAACTTGGCAACAGCAAAGTATCTAACGTGATTGTACTTGGTATTGCGGCACAGCATATGGATTTTTCTGAAGATGATTGGCTTAAGGTTATCGAGAATACCGTTCCAGCCAAAACAGTTGAAGTGAATAAAAAAGCTTTTAAAGTAGGGTATAATCTTCACAAATAATAAGGAGGTATTGCTATGATCAAACAGTTATCCGTGTTTGTACAAAATGAAATTGGAAGTCTGGCAGGAGTTACAACCGTTTTAAAAGACAACATGATCAACTTGAGAGCAATTGCATCTTTTGACACACCTGAATTTGCTATTTTACGTATGGTTGTCGATCAACCGGAAAAGGCAAAAATGCTATTAAATGAAAATGGCTTTGCTGTAAAAATGTCAGAGGCTGTGGCAGTAGAGTTAGAGGATAAACCAGGTGAACTTGACCGTATGCTTCAAACAATTGCAGAAGCAAAGTTAGGTATCAATTATATTTATTCAATCGTAGTTAGAAGTGGAAAAATACCTCTCATGGTTATTAATACAGAAAATCTTGAGAAAACCGCAGTCGTATTAGCCAAAAACGGTTTTATTGTAGCTGAGCAGGAGGATGTGATAGCATGATATGGAATGAGACCAAAGAATGTATGAGTCGGGATGAAATTCGTAATCTGCAGAGTGCAAGATTAGTGAAAATGGTAAACCGAGTTTATCATAATGTGGAATTTTATCGTAAAAAAATGCAAGAAATGGGCATTGAACCCGGAGATATTAAAGGAATAGAAGATTTAAATAAACTTCCCTTTACTACGAAAGAGGATTTGCGAGATAATTATCCATTTGGACTCTTTGCAGTTCCACAGTCGGAAATTGTACGAATTCATGCATCTTCCGGTACGACGGGTAAAGCAACTGTAGTTGGATATACCAGAAAAGATATTGCACTGTGGCAGGAATGTGTAGCCAGAGTACTTGCAATGGCTGGAATTGGTCCGCAAGATAAAATTCAAGTAGCCTATGGA
>JBASOB010000717.1:0-14710 GCA_049657865.1 Mobilitalea sp. | reverse complement strand
CCTGTATGATCGTAATTATGACAACAGTTTTTAAGATCAAGGGAACCATCTTCGGATTCAAGGATTATGATATGGTTATGTCTCTACCGATTAGTACCGGTGGAATTGTAGCAAGCCGATTGATTATTTTATATGTAATGAATATGGTATTTGTCTTTATTTTAATGGTTCCGATGACAATTGTTTATGGAATTCTTACGAATCCGGGCATTCCGTTCTATATCATAAGTGTATTTGCTATATTGGCAATGCCGCTGGTACCGATTGTAATTGCATCGGTTTTAGGCACGTTAATTGCATATATTGCATCGAAGTTTCGTCGTAATAATTTCTTGAGCATTATATTATCCATGGGGCTTCTGGCAATCTTTGTCGTTGCATCTACAACAATAAAAGATGATGCACAACAGTTGGTGGATATTGGGAAAACATTGACGAATCAGGTGAATTCACTCTATCCGCTTGCGGATATGTATACTAAAGCTGTTGTAGAATACAATATTTCTGCCCTTCTTCTGTTTTTGGGAATTTCGGTTTTAGCTTTTGTTGTCTACACCGTAATTGTTAAAAAGATATTTAAAAGAATGAATACGCTGATGATGACGGGAGCCTACCATGCAATCTACAAAATGCATGGAGTGAAGCAAGCGTCTCCATTAAGAGCATTGTACAGAAAAGAAATGAAACGATATTTTTCATCTTCGATTTATGTACTCAATACCGGGTTTGGCATTGTTATGCTGACATTAGCAACGATTGCAGCAGCAGTCGTGGATATTGATAAAGCGCTGGGCGGTCCTGAAGCTGCAGCTGTTCTTATCAAGTCGGCTCCGGCATTCGTATCCTTCTGTATTGTAATGAGCTGTACGACAATGTCCTCGATATCGTTAGAAGGTAAAAGCCTCTGGGTGCTGAAATCTCTTCCGGTGACGGCAAAAACTATTTATTTATCTAAGATAGCAGTGAATCTGACTATCATATCACCGGCAGTTCTGGACAGTATATTCCTCGGGATATTTTTAAAACTAGGATTTTTGCAGACGTTGTTTATGGTGTTGATATCGATTTCCTGTGCAATTTTCATCTCTTGTTTCGGACTTCTCATCAACCTAATGCTTCCGAACTTTACGTGGACATCGGAAACGATTGTAATTAAACAGAGTGCAGCAACCATGATTTCGGTTTTTACAGGAATGGGAGTAGCAGGAATGCTGTTTTTATTCATGATGCTTCTTCCTGTGGAAAATATAGCCTATCTTACTTATATCATACTGATATCGATTATTAATCTAGGCCTTTATCAAGTATTAATGACTTATGGAAAAAGACGCCTAAGTCAGCTATAATTATGATGAAATGAAATACAACTAGAATTACATAAAAGCTGCTCTAACTTTGAATTACTTGCAATTGGGAATTTGAATTTTGGGCAGCTCTTTTAATAGAAAAGAATGATTTTCCTAACATGAATAATGTGTACTTATATATACGGTACCATATATTAGACAACCTAATAAAACATATAAGAAATTATCTACCAAAAACTAAGGACAAACCTTGAGGAATATGCTAGAATGTGAGCAGAAAGTTATAGTAAATCATTTATCATATGACCCTAAATGAAGCGTTACGCTAAATCGGTCCGCTCATAATAAAAATACGGAAGATTATTGTATTTATCCTAATTAGGAGGTAATTCGAATGGATTATAAAAAGGCAGGAGTAGATATTGAGGCTGGCTATAAAGCAGTCGAGCTTATGAAAGAACATGTAAAGGGAACCATGCGTCAGGGCGTGCTATCTGACATCGGAGGCTTTTCAGGTGCTTTCTCTTTAAATAGTTTTAAAAACATGGATCAGCCGACGCTGATATCAGGAACAGATGGAGTTGGTACTAAGTTAAAGCTGGCATTTATTTTAGATAAACATGATACAATCGGTATTGACTGTGTTGCAATGTGCGTGAATGATATTGTATGTGCAGGTGCAGAACCATTATTTTTCTTAGATTACATCGCTTGCGGTAAGAATGAGCCGGAGAAGATAGCATCGATCGTAAAAGGTGTCGCTGAAGGCTGTAAACAGTCAAATGCTGCATTAATCGGCGGAGAAACTGCTGAAATGCCTGGATTCTATCCGGTAGACGAATATGATCTGGCAGGTTTTGCAGTAGGTATCATTGATCAAAAAGATCTGATTACCGGTAAGACTTTAGCACACGGAGATACCTTGATTGGGATTGCTTCTTCTGGAATTCACAGTAATGGATATTCTCTAGTAAGAAAAGTATTCAGCATGCAGAGAGAAACGCTGGATATGTATTATGAGTCATTAGGTGCATCACTTGGGGAGACACTGCTTACCCCTACCAAAATCTATGTAAAAGCGATGCAGAGCCTTAAGACCGGTAATGTATGCGTAAAAGCCTGCAGCCATATCACCGGTGGTGGATTCTATGAGAATATTCCAAGAATGCTTCCAGAAGGAATCCATGCAATGGTCAAAAAAGACAGTTATGAGATTCCTCCAATCTTTGATATGCTCTCAAAAGATGGTGATATTGAAGAAAAAGTAATGTATAATACTTACAATATGGGAATTGGCATGCTGATTGCAGTAGACAGTGCTGATGCAGACAAAGCAGTACGATTAATTAATCTCGCAGGAGAGAAGGCCTTCATCGTAGGAGAAGTAATTAGCGGAACGAAGGGAGTAACTTTATGCTAAAACTAGCTGTCATTGTATCAGGAGGAGGAACGAATCTTCAAGCCCTGATCGATCGGATAGAACAGAATAAGTTACCCAATGTTAAAATAGAAGTGGTTATTAGCAACAATAAAAGTGCATATGCTCTAGAAAGAGCGAAAAAGCATGGCATTTTGGCAGAAGCAGTTTCTAAAAAGGATTTTGAGAATAGAGAACAATTTGATGAAGCTTTAATGAAGGTTCTTGATTGTTACCACGTTGATTTAGTTGTACTTGCAGGGTGCTTATTAATCCTTCCAGAGAAAATGGTTCGAAAGTATAAAAACCGCATCATCAACATTCATCCATCTCTGATCCCTGCATTTTGCGGCGATGGTTTCTATGGTCTTAAAGTGCATGAGGCAGTACTTGCCCGTGGTGTTAAAGTGACCGGAGCTACCGTACATTTTGTGGATGAAGGGACGGATACCGGACCGATTATCCTACAGAAACCAGTTATGGTGCAAGACGACGATACTGCAAAAGTCCTGCAGCAAAGAGTGATGGAACAGGCAGAGTGGGAGATTCTTCCTGAAGCCGTGCGCCTCATTGCGGAGAACAAAATCGTGATAGAGAATAATATTGTAAAAATCATAAAATAAACCTTAAAACAGACGGTAGCTGCTTACTAACTTAAGCCTGCTTTCTGTTTTTTGTGATATTTTGCAGAGTTAAGAAAAAATATTTCACTTAATAGATTTAAACAGAATGGGAGAATAATTATGAAAGTTTTAATAATTGGAGCGGGTGGAAGAGAACATGCAATTGCACAGAAAGTATCGATGAGCTCTTTGTTAGATAAACTTTATTGCATACCAGGAAATGCAGGAATTGCAGAAGTTGCGGAATGCGTAGATTACTCTGTCAGTGATTATGAAGGAATCGCGGATTTTGCAGTGAAAGAAGGAATTGACTTAACGATTGTCGGACCGGATGATCCACTAGTCGGAGGTATCGTTGATGTATTTGAAAATAGAAAACTACGTGTATTTGGCCCTAGAAAGAACGCTGCAATAATTGAAGGTTCTAAATCGTTTTCCAAGGATTTGATGAAAAAATATCATATTCCGTCATCAACTTATGAAACTTTTGATGATTCAGCGAAAGCGATAGAATATTTAAAAACGAGTAAATTCCCTATTGTATTAAAAGCAGATGGACTTGCACTTGGAAAAGGTGTTTTGATCTGTAGTAATTATAAAGAAGCAGTAAACGGTGTTCAAGAAATTATGGAGGACAAACAGTTCGGTTCTGCCGGTGACCGTATGGTGATTGAAGAATTTATGACAGGACGGGAAGTATCCGTACTCTGTTTCTGTGATGGAACCCATATTTTGCCGATGACAAGTGCTCAAGACCATAAAAGAGCAAAGGATAACGACCTCGGGCTGAATACCGGTGGCATGGGGACATTTTCGCCAAGTCCTTTCTATACGCAGGACATAGATACCTATTGTAAGAAAATGATTTATCAGCCTACCATGGATGCCATGAAAGCAGAAGGCAGGGATTTCGTTGGAATTCTCTTTGTCGGATTAATGCTAACGAAGGAAGGGCCAAAGGTACTAGAATATAATGCTCGTTTTGGAGATCCAGAGACGCAGGTAATCCTTCCAAGAATGAAAAATGATATTATCGAAGTGTTTGAAGCCTGCATCGAAGGCAAATTAGATCAGGTAACACTAGATTTTGAAGAGAATGCCGCAGTATGTGTCGTGCTTGCTTCAAACGGTTATCCGGAGTATTATGAGAAGGGATTCACAATTAAGGGACTCGAAGCATTCCATGGCAAGGAGGATTATTTCGTATTTCATGCTGGAACTAAGAAATCCGGTAGAGATATTGTGACGAGCGGAGGCCGTGTTCTTGGAATTACTGCGACAGGCAGAGATCTGATAGAAGCAAGACAAAAGGCTTATGAAGCTACCACCTGGATTGAATTTGAGAATAAATATATGAGAAATGATATCGGCAAAGCAATTGACGAGGCGGAAAGCCATAAATAATGCCTAATGGCATATTTCTTAAGTCTTTCTTAAGATTATACATGCCATAAATATGCCATAGTTGTTGCGTAAAATAGAGCAATAGAAGGTTGAATAGTATAAAGGGTTTTCCATAAGATGACGATAATCCTTAGGTATTGCTTTATTTACGAAAGGGGTATTTGATGAAAAAATGGTATAGAAACAGAGGGCTGATCGTTTTGCTCATCGTTGCAATTATAATTCCACATGGTTTTCTTGGAAATACAAGAAAGGTAACGGCTGCACAGTCCGGAACGGTTACTGCTTCAACATTAAATGTAAGGTCGGAAGCATCAACTACTTCAAGTAAAGTACAGCTAAGTGGCATGAATGTTTTCCTGACGAAGGGAGATGCAGTTACCATCTTAGAAGAATCGGGAGAATTTTACTATATCTCCATGAAATTCAATGGTAAAACGGTAAAGGGATATGTAAAAAGTGAGTATGTTAAGCTAGATGAAGCGGCAGTTCCGACCCTAGCACCTACTCCGAAACCAACTGCTGTTCCCACCGCAACTCCGACGGGGAGTGCTTCAACAGGGACAATTATAAAAGAACTTGATATTAAAGCAAAAGTGACGGCTTCTTCCTTGAACGTAAGAAAAGGTCCTGGCCTTACTTATGCTAAAGCTGGCAGCGTGGTGAAAAACAACACGGTTACAATCATCAGCGAAAAGCTGATAGAGAAAGAGAAATGGTATGCGATCTCTTTTAAATCAGGTACGAAAACAAAGACAGGGTACGTATTAAGCAATTATGTTAAACTAAATTATGATAGTACCATCAAAGGAACTATTGCAGCCAAAACAAAAATATATTCAAAAGTAAGTACAGGTTCCGCTTATCTGAAAAATAAAAGTGGAACAGTAATTACGTTAAAAAAGAACAAATCAATTACATTTATTAATGATGCAACTATTTCCGGAGTGAAGTGGCACAAGATAACATTTACAGTATCCGGAGTAAAATATACTGGCTACCTGATGGCGAATCAGGTAAATTACAAGGTGACAGAGACAGCATCGTCAACCTTGCCAACGGCTGCACCAACAGCAGCGGTAACACCGACACCGGCAGTAACGCCAGATCCAGCTGCAACATCGACGCCGACAAAGTCAGTAACACCGACACCAAAACCAACAAAGGCACCGACAGCGACACCAACAAAAGCACCGACGCCGACACCGATTGCTGTTCTGTTTGAAGTCGCTAATAATTATGTTTATGATTACATCGGACAACCTGTGACAGGCTATGTCTGCAATACAATTTATTTGAACATAGTACAAAATGTATTGCTGTCATCTAATTATTTATACGATAATAATAATCAGCCGATTTCTTTGGCTAACAGCCAGAAAGTATTAGTAAGTGAAGTTGTGCGTGTAGACGGAGTGACTTGGTACGGTGTCTCGACAGCCAGTGAAATATATGGATATGTCAAAGCAGAATACATCTATATTGGAGATCAGATTCCTGCGAATACCGGTCAGGGAAATATTATAACACCAACCCCGACGCCAACCCCGATTTATGACAGTTCGGGAAATATAGATTTTGAAACACAGATGACGATTGAGGGCTTTCCAGAGAGCTACAAAGCTTCACTAAGAGCACTTCATGCACAATACCCGCAATGGGTATTTAAAGCTTATCAAACCGGTTTGGATTGGAATACGGTTATTGCAACAGAGAGTATTCCAGGTAAAAACCTTCTCTCAAATAACAAGAGCGTAGAATGGAAATCCTTAGCGGATGGTGCCTATAACTGGAAGACAGATACTTTCGTCGTATATGACGGATCTACTTGGGTAACAGCTTCGAAAGCTGCCGTTGAATATTACATGGATCCTCGGAATTTTATTACAGCGAACGGCGTATTCCAATTTGAGCTATTAAGATATCAGAGTGCTTACCAAAACCTTCATGGCGTAGAAAATATTTTAAGTGGAACCGCTTTATATAATACTTATTATACCTATCTGGATGATAATGGAGTATCGCAAGTCGTTTCTTACGGAGAGACTTTTATCAAAGCAGCTGAATATTCCGGGGTCAGCCCGTATCATCTAGCTTCCCGTGTAAAACAAGAAGTTGTGACGGGCACCACCACGTTAAGCAACAGCGTAACCGGCCTCTACAGTGGATATGAAGGACTTTTTAACTTCTACAACATTGGTGCTAATGACAGCGCCGGCGGCGGAGCAGTTGCGAACGGTTTAAAATACGCTTTAAATGGAAGTACGAATCTAATTAATAACTCACTCTACATGATACCTTGGACAAACCAATATCGCTCAATCGTGGGAGGATCCTATTTCCTTGGAGGAAGTTATATTAATAGAGGTCAGGATACCATTTATCTTCAGAAATTTAATGTAACAGCGATTTCTACGTTTTATCATCAGTATATGACCAATGTCGAAGCACCCTATGCGGAGGGCAAGAAGATATTGTCAGCATATAATGGTATGGCGGATTCTCCAATTGTATTCTCCATTCCGGTATACCTCAATATGCCTGCAAGTGCAGTATCGGCACCGACGACGATGTTCAATCCGAATAATAGGATGAAGAGCCTTAAAGTGCTTGATATGAGCGGCAATGAACTGTTGATTACACCTACCTTCAGTCAGACTGTGACGAGCTATGACTTGATTGTGGGAAATGATGTTGATATCATTGAAATAAAGGCAACAGCCGTAAGCAAGAAAGCAACCTTAGCAGGTGGCGGATACTACAATCTGAATGTTGGAGCAAACCAAATCATTATTCCGATTGTTGCTGAAAACGGAGATACCGCAAATTATATTATTAATATAGTAAGAGAGTAATAAGCTTTGCAACTTTTATAGGAATTGGCAGGCTTTGAATAGTGATTCGAGAAAGTCCGTGAAGTGTACTTTCTAAGTCATAAGCAATACAAATCCGGCCGCAGGTAGAAACCTGTCGGCCGGATATTGCTATATAGAAGAATGTCGTCTGAATACAGCTCGAATATAATAGGCAGGGGCTTGCCAAGAAAATAAGACGTGACAAGATATAAAACGGGAGGATTACAAATGAAGAATAAGATGAAACGATGTATTGGAATGATTATGATGCTATTGATCGTAGGAGGTTTTACTTATACAACGCCTTGTTTTGCAGCAAGCGCAGAGGTTACAATCTCTTCTGATAAAGCAGAGGTTGCAGTAGATGAATATGTCTATGTATATCTCACAATTACCGCGGATTCCCTATTTGGTGATTTTGAAGCCAACCTGACCTATGATGATAATGTGATGGAATATCAGAGCGGAGCTTCCGTTATTACGGGCAGCAGCGGATTCTTAAAAATATCTGATATGGGAATTACAGAAGGAAGCAGCACAAGAAAATATACTCTGAAATTTAAGGCGATTGAGGTAGGCAGCAGCGAAGTATCTTTCAGCGGCAGAGCAATGGTATATGATTTTGATGCCGGCAATGAAATGTCGGTTTCGAGCAATGTGCTTGTACTTAATGTAAAGGCTCCTGAGACTGCTTCTGGTAATGCGAGTCTGCAATCCTTGAAAATTAATCCCTCCGAATTGTCACCGGTATTTGACAAAAGTATATTTGAATATAAGGTTGCGGTTGGATATGAGACTGAACAGCTAATCGTTAATGCACTTCCGGAGGATGAGAAGGCAACTGTTTCGATTACCGGCAACAACCAGCTTGCTGAGGGCGATAATAAGATTGTGGTTACGGTATCAGCAGAAAATGGAACTAAATTAGAGTATACAATCAATCTATTCCGAGATTATGCTCCGTCAGAAACTGTGACACCAGGTGCAGAGATTACTCCAAGCATATCCCATGGAATATTTGAAGTGGTTCGAATCGGTGAAGAAATATATGCAATTTACAGTGGAAGATATACCTTGATTGAACCGGCTGCCGAAGTGGTAGTACCGACTGGATATACAAAGAAAAACCTCATCATATCCGGTATTTCGATTACCGCATACGCACCTCCTGAGAGCGATATCACCAGTGAATTCTTCCTAGTCTATGCGAAGAATGAACTAGGAGAAGAAGGCTTCTACAAATATGATACCATCGAAAAAACAATGCAGCGTTTCGTGGCAGAGAATACGATCAGTAGTACCGATGCTGCCGATTATAATGCGGAAGCAGCACAACAAATCAGGGAATATAAAGCAAATTTAAATAAAGCAATTCTTTTGATCGTACTCATCAGCGTAATATGTGCATTTTTGATTCTAATTATAATTCGCTTATTTATAAAAGTGAAAGGGATAAAGTCGGAGGACCTGGAATAATACTTGACAAATCGTGATAGCTTGTTATACTAAATGTATAACAAGTATAACGTAATTACTCAATGTAAATGAGGTGTTTCAGTATGTATGTGGAAATTGATTTTAACAGTGATGAAGCAATCTATATTCAGCTAAGGAATCAGATAATTTATGGTATTGCCACTGCTCAGCTGCAGGAGGGAGAGAATCTACCCTCCGTCAGGGACTTAGCAGAACATATTGGAATTAATATGCATACAGTAAACAAGGCATACACTATTTTAAAACAAGAAGGCTATCTTCGATTGGACCGCAGAAAAGGAGCGGTGATAGCTGTCGATATGAATAAACTTCAAGCCGTAGTAGAGATGAGAGAGGACTTGAGGGTTGCACTTGCAAAAGCATTTTGTAAAAATATCAGCTGCGAGGAGGCACATGAAATCGTAAATGATATTTTCAACGAATTTGAAAGGGGGTAATTTTCATGTTATGTGATAAATGCCAGAAAAAAGATGCTAAAATATTATATACTGAGATTATTAATGGAGCCAAGAAGGAACAGCATCTTTGCGAGGATTGTGCAGCAGCCTACACTTCCTTTCAAATGGAAAAACCAATAATGAATAGTGAACTTACACTTGGAGATCTGCTTTCTGCCCTGCTAGATAATTATGCCGGAGCTGATAAGCAACAACCGGGAGAAGTAATTCCGAGCATAACTTGTAATAAATGCGGTACCACATATGATGAATTCCTTCATAAAGGCCGATTTGGCTGCGCGCAGTGTTACCTCAGCTTTCATGAGCAGCTAGGTAAGACTTTAAAGGGGATTCAAGGAGCAGAAGTGCATACCGGGAAACGTCCGAAGGGTTATTCTGTTGTACCTTCTGATAAAATTAACAAGGACTTTTCGGAGAGCGAGAAACTGGCCGTTAAACTCCAGGAAGCAATCGAGAAGGAAGAATTCGAAGAAGCAGCAAGGCTTAGAGACATCATTAAGATGATGAAGAAGGAGGAAAGCGGCAATGCTAAAATGGTATGAGCAGATGATTCCAGATAGTGATGTTGTAATCTCCAGCCGAGTAAGACTTGCCAGAAACCTCGAAAATTATCCGTTTTCAGAAAAAATAACAGAAGAGCAGGCAGTTCTGCTGGTGAATGAAGTTAAGGACATTACGAGCTTCTTGGAAGAAAAAGATACAAGAAAGTTTTATTCCTGCAACATCAAATCACTAAGTGAAATCGATAGAGTAGCTATGGTGGAGCATCATATTGTAAGCCCTCTGTTAGCAGGAAAAGAGCAGACCACCGGACTAATCCTTACAGACGATGAAACAATCAGCATTATGATTAATGAAGAAGATCATGTTAGAATACAGGCTATTATGGCTGGGATGAATTTAGAAGGAGCTTTGGAAGAAGCAGACCGGATTGATGATATCGCATACGAAAAATTGCATTTTGCATATGATGAAAAATATGGTTATTTAACTTCTTGTCCGACCAATATCGGGACAGGGATGCGTGCTTCCTGTATGGTTTTTTTGCCAGCACTGACCTCTGCAAGAATGATACCGAAGTTAATTGAAGAGGTTAGCAAATACGGTGTCACGATACGTGGTATATACGGAGAAGGTACCAAGAGCCTCGGAAGTATTTATCAGATATCAAACCAGAAAACCCTTGGGATTTCTGAAAATGAAATTATAGACAATCTGAAGAGAATCGTGCTTCAGGTAGTGAAACAAGAGAGAAAAAGAAGAGAATATATGTTATCCGTAAGTGCAGATGAAATTGAAGATCAGGTATACCGCTCCTATGGAGTGTTAAAATATGCAAGGCAGATATCATCAGAAGATGCCATGACGCTGCTGTCCCAATTGAAATTCGGTGCAGACTGTGGCTTGGTTAAATTCGACCGTGAATTTAATATTCACAAATTGATGATGGGTGTACAGCCGGGAAGCCTTCAATGGGCGCTTGGTAAAACAGTAGGAAGCGCTAGCCGAGATCAATCCAGAGCAGAGTATATCCGAACAGAATTACCAATCATTCTATAATAGATTATTGAACTTGAATCTTAAAATAATTCAAGATAAAAATAAAGATAGATTTTTACTAAGCTTAATGAGATAATATAGTACTCTCGAACGAATGGAGGATACAACATGACATATGATAAATTTACAGAGAATGCGAAGAGCGCCATTAATTTAGCAACCGAAGTTGCTTATCGACTATCCCACAATTACATTGGAACCGAACATCTTTTGATCGGACTAATGGAAGTGGAAGGCGTAGCTTCCAAAATATTAGAAGAAAACGGTGTAACCGTTGATAAAGTATTAGAATTAGTAAATCAGTTGATTGCTCCTAACAATGGAGTGGAAATGATGGATGCAGGAAGCTTTACTCCAAGATCAAAGCGTATTTTGGATCAAAGCTATAAAGAAGCTGCTAAATTTAAAGCACCGCTCGTTGGAACAGAGCATATCTTAATGGCACTGATTAAAGAATCCGACTGTATCGCAGTTCGTCTGCTGAATACGCTAGGAGTGAATGTTCAAAAGGTATATATTGATATTTTAACTGCCTCCGGAGTTGATGTTGGTTCTGCGAAGAATGAATATGCAGCAGGAAAAGGTGGACGCACAAAAGGCAAATCTGCGACACCGACTTTGGATCAATACAGCAGAGATCTTACAGAATATGCAAAAGAAGGCAAATTAGATCCAGTGATTGGAAGAGAATCAGAAATTCAGAGAATTGTACAGATCTTAAGCCGCAGAACCAAAAACAATCCTTGTCTCGTTGGAGAACCTGGCGTAGGTAAGACTGCAATTGCAGAAGGACTTGCCCTTAAAATCGTGGAAGGCAATGTTCCGGATACGATTAAGGATAAACGAGTTGTAACCCTGGATCTGTCCGGCATGGTTGCGGGCAGTAAATACCGCGGTGAATTTGAAGAAAGAATTAAAAAAGTAATCAGTGAAGTTTCGAGTGACGGTAACGTGCTCTTATTCATCGATGAAATTCATACCATTATTGGTGCTGGTGGAGCAGAAGGTGCAATTGACGCCTCTAATATACTTAAGCCCTCCTTATCTCGCGGGGAGCTACAGATCATTGGCGCAACTACAAGAGAAGAATACCGTAAGTATATTGAGAAAGATGCAGCACTTGAAAGAAGATTTCAACCCGTCGTAGTAGAAGAACCCTCTGAAGATGAAGCAATTCAAATCCTGTTTGGATTAAGGGATAAATATGAAGCACATCATCAGGTACACATAACCGATAACGCAATTGTGGCAGCAGTGAAACTATCCAGCCGCTATATTAATGATCGCTATTTACCAGATAAAGCAATTGATTTAATGGATGAAGCATCTTCAAAAGTTCGATTAAGTACTTTTAATTCTTCACCAGAACTTAAGACGCTGGAGCAAGATATTAGGCGCTTGGAAGATGAGAAAGAACGAGCTATTAAGAATGAAGCATACGAAAAAGCAGGAGAAATCAAGAAACAGCAAGAAGCAGCTCAGGAACAATATGATAAATTAAAAGTATCTGATGAGAAAGTAAGACAAGAAAAACAACTCGTAGTAACAGAAGGCGAAATTGCTGATATTATTTCCAGCTGGACGAAGATTCCTGTCAAAAAACTGGCAGAAGAAGAGACGGAACGTCTTAAAAACCTTGAAGTGATTCTTCATCAAAGAGTAGTCGGCCAAAGTGAAGCAGTCGGTGCCGTTGCAAAAGCAATCCGCCGTGGCCGTGTTGGCTTAAAGGACCCTAATCGTCCGATCGGTTCCTTCTTATTCCTTGGCCCTACCGGTGTTGGTAAGACAGAACTTTCAAAAGCATTAGCAGAAGCGATGTTTGGAAGCGAAAACTCCATTATTCGGGTTGATATGTCTGAATATATGGAGAAACACAGTGTCAGCAAATTAATTGGCTCCCCTCCTGGATATGTAGGATATGACGAGGGCGGACAATTAAGTGAAAAAGTCAGACAAAATCCATACTCCGTTATTTTATTTGATGAAGTTGAAAAAGCACATCCGGATATCTTTAACATTTTACTTCAAGTACTTGACGATGGTCACATCACAGATGCTCAGGGCAGAAAAGTAAGCTTTAAGAATACTATCATCATCATGACCTCTAATGCAGGTGCGCAGAATATTATTTCACCTAAACGTCTTGGATTTGCATCTGTTGTCGATGAATCCGAAGATTATAAGAGGATGAAGGAAGGTGTAATGGATGAGGTTAAGAAAATTTTCAAACCGGAATTCATTAACCGAATTGATGAGATTATTGTATTCCATTCTCTGACCAAAGAAGATATTACACGAATCGTAGTTATCATGGTTGCAACAATTGCAAAGAGATGTAAAACACAGATGAATATTTCGCTCGAAACCAGCGAGGATGTCGTAGCGCACCTTGCTGAAGTAGGATTTGATCCGAAGTATGGAGCAAGACCGCTCAGACGTGCAATTCAATCGAACATCGAAGATTTGCTTGCAGAGGCTATTCTCGCCGGTGAAATCAAAGAGGGCGACAGTGTTAAAGTTGAGTACCTTGACAATGAAATGGTAGTGCAGGCAAAGAAATAAAAATTTAATAATCAGAAACAGTGGAAATTGCCTGCTATATCATATATAATGTAAGGAAGTATTTATTATAATGATTAGTCACGATTTGATAGATATATTATACCATAGGAGGGTTATACAATGGCAGTTGTAAAAGATTTAATACGCGAGGAAAGCGATGGGACAATAAGCTTTGGAAATTATACACTAGATGTAAAATCTAAAGTTTCTGATTTTGAGCATGAAGGAGATTTATACAAGATAAAGACCTTTAATGAAATCACCAAGCTCGAGAAAAACGGAATGTTTGTCTATGAATCGGTACCCGGTACTGCCGTATTCCATTTTGATACAAGAGACAATGAAATCAGCTTCGATGTAACCGGCACAGATACAGCACAGATTACTTTAGAACTTGAGGCAGAGAAAGAATACGAAGTATTTAAGAACAATGCATTTCTTGATAAGATGAAGACCAATGTTGGTGGCAAATTAGTAGTGAGCTTAGAATTAGGCGAAAATATACATGATAATATAAAGGTGGTTAAACTTTAATATGGCAAAAGCAAAAACCGTGTTTTTCTGCAAAGAGTGTGGCTTTGAATCGGTGAAATGGTTAGGCCAGTGTCCTGGCTGTAAAGAGTGGGATACCTTTGTAGATGCACCGGTTGTAAAAAAGAGCATTTCTTCTTCCTCGTCTAAGATGGCGAGGGAACCTGAACTTCTGAGCAGTATTTCAACAGAAGTACAACCGAGACTCTGTTCTGGTATTGAAGAACTGGACCGGGTACTCGGAGGTGGAATTGTTCAAGGAAGTCTGGTATTAGTCGGTGGTGACCCAGGAATTGGGAAATCGACGCTTTTATTACAGATGTGCCGTGAAATTATCAACAGATCTAAAAAAGTATTATATATATCAGGTGAGGAATCTCTGAGTCAGATTAAGATGAGAGCAGAGCGGCTCGGCGTATTTAGCGGCGAGCTGCTTCTTCTTTGCGAAACAGATATCGAGCTGATTGAAGATTCTATTAATAAATATCATCCAGAC